>NZ_JBHVYI010000113.1:0-24859 GCF_042880975.1 Streptomyces sp. NPDC058289 | reverse complement strand
GAGACAGACCGAGGGCAGGGTGGAGAAGCTGTTGTTGAGGAGGACGATCTGCGCGACGGCCCGGGTGGCCTCCGAGCCGGAACCCATGCTGACGCCGATGTCGGCGTCCTTGAGCGCGAGCACGTCGTTGACCCCGTCGCCGGTCATCGCGACCGTGTGGCCCCGGGACTGGAGGGCGGCGACCATGTCGCGCTTCTGCTGCGGGGTGACGCGCCCGAAGACGGCGTTCCCGTCGAGGACCTCGGCCATCTCCCCCTGGTCGGTGGGGAGCGTGCGCGCGTCGACGGTGTTCTCGGCGCCGGGCAGGCCCAGCTTCCCGGCGACCGCGCCGACCGAGACGGCGTTGTCCCCGGAGATGACCTTGGCCTTGACGTCCTGGTCCTCGAAGTAGCGCAGGGTGTCGGCGGCGTCGGGGCGCAGCCGCTGCTCCAGGACGATGAGGGCGGTCGGCTTGACCCCGGTGGCCACGGCCGGGTCGTCGAGTTCGCCGGCGGCCCGTCCCAGCAGGAGGACCCGCAGGCCCTGCTCGTTGAGCTCGTTGATCTCGTCCAGGGCCGGGTCCCCGGCCGGGAGCAGCACGTCGGGGGCGCCGAGCAGCCAGGTGTTGTTCTCGCCGTCGCCCTCGCTGAAGCTGGCGCCGCTGTACTTGCGGGCGGAGGAGAACGGCAGCGATTCGGTGCAGCGCCACTCGGCGCTGTCGGGGTAGGCGTCGATGATCGCCTGGAGGCTGGCGTTGGGGCGGGGGTCGCTCTCGCCGAGCGCGCCGAGGACCTTCTTGACGTACTCGGCGTCCGCGCCGCCGAGCGGGCGGCACTCGGTGACGTCCATGCCGCCCTCGGTGAGGGTGCCGGTCTTGTCGAGGCAGACCACGTCCACGCGGGCGAGCCCCTCGATGGCGGGCAGCTCCTGCACCAGGCACTGCTTGCGGCCGAGCCGGATGACGCCGATGGCGAAGGCGACGGAGGTGAGGAGGACGAGGCCTTCGGGGATCATCGGGACGATGCCGCCGACGGTGCGGGCGATGGCGTCCTTGAGGTTGTTGTCCTTGACGATCAGCTGGCTGATGATCAGGCCGACGGAAGTCGGGATCATCATCCAGGTGACGTACTTGAGGATGGTGGAGATACCGGAGCGCAGCTCGGAGTGGACGAGCGTGAAGCGGGAGGCCTCTTCGGCGAGCTGGGCGGCGTAGGCCTCGCGGCCCACCTTGGTGGCGGTGAAGGCGCCGCCGCCTGCGACGACGAACGAGCCGGACATGACCGGGTCGCCGGGCTTCTTCAGGACGGGGTCGGCCTCGCCGGTGAGGAGGGATTCGTCGATCTCCAGGCCGTCGGCCTCGCCGACGAGCCCGTCGACGACGACCTTGTCGCCGGGTCCGAGCTCGATGACGTCGTCGAGGACGATCTCGGAGGTGGAGATCTCGGCGGTGCGGCCGTCGCGGCGGACGCTGGGTTTGGCCTCGCCGATGACGGCGAGGCCGTCGAGGGTCTTCTTGGCGCGCATCTCCTGGATGATGCCGATGCCGGTGTTCGCGATGATCACGAAGCCGAAGAGGCTGTCCTGGATCGGCGCGACGAAGAACATGATCACCCAGAGGACGCCGATGATGGCGTTGAAGCGGGTGAAGACGTTGGCGCGGACGATCTCGGACGTGGAGCGGCTGCTGCGGACGGGGACGTCGTTGACGGCCCCGCGGGCGACGCGCTCGGCGACTTCGGCGGTGGTCAGCCCGGCCGGCTTGAACCGGGGTGCGGGCGGTCGGACCGGGTGTACGGGATCGAGCTCGGCCCCCGCGTCGATGGCGGTCCCGGCGGCCGTACCGCCACCGCCGCCCGGCTCCGGTCCGTCTGATTCGATCTGCGCCCGCTCCGTCATGGTTTCGACGGTAAAGGGGGATTCAACGGTTCACCCGCCGAGAAGTCCGAAGATCCGACTTAGGGATGACCGGAATCCTCCCTTGGTAGGGGCGCATCCAGCCTCCGACAGGGCAAATCCAGCCTCGCCGGCGTTCGAGGCGCGGGGGTCCGGGGGCGGAGCCCCCGGCAACGCGCGCGCATCCGGGGCAGGGCGGGCTAGCCCGCCTGAGGAGCCGGGCCCGCCTGGTCGGCACCGTCCCGAGCGGCCAGCTCAGCCGCGTGCCGCTTCAGCGCAGCGTCACGGCCGCGGACGTACCAGAGGCCGATCAGGCCGAGGACCCCGCCGACCGCGCAGGTCCACACCCACCACAGCATGCCCCGGTCCGCGAACCACCCGTAGAAGGGGAGCTGGAAGAGGAAGAGGGCGAACCACAGGATCGTGCCGCCGGTCACGGTGCCGACGATCGGACCCTCAAGGGGCTCGGGGGCCTCGTGCGTCGCAGTCCATTTCGCCATGGGAACCAGTCTAGGCCGGTCGGCGGCGGGTCTACGCGCGGAGATAGACGGCCTCTCGTTCATGTGTTCATACTGAAACGGTTTGGGCTTGGCCCGTTTTTGCCGTATGAAACCACCACTGAGGACCAGGACCCCCATGAGCACGTCGGCCCCTGTGGACCGCTACTTCAAGATCTCCGAGCGCGGCTCGACCATCGGCCGCGAGGTCCGCGGCGGCTTCGCCACCTTCTTCGCGATGGCCTACATCATCGTGCTGAACCCGATCATCCTGGGCAGCGCGAAGGACATGTACGGGAACCAGCTCGACGGCGGCCAGCTGGTCACCGCCACCGTGCTGACCGCCGCTTTCACCACCCTCCTCATGGGCGTGATCGGCAACGTCCCGATCGCGCTCGCGGCCGGGCTCGGCGTCAACACCGTCGTCGCCCTCCAGCTCGCCCCGCGCATGAGCTGGCCCGACGCCATGGGCATGGTGGTCCTGGCCGGCTTCGTGGTGATGCTGCTGGTCGCCACCGGCCTGCGCGAGCGGGTCATGAACGCCGTCCCGCTCGGCCTGCGCAAGGGCATCGCGATCGGCATCGGCCTGTTCATCATGCTGATCGGCCTGGTCGACTCGGGCTTCGTCACCCGCATCCCGGACCTCGCGCACACCACGGTCCCGCTCCAGCTCGGCAGCAACGGCCACCTGCACGGCTGGCCCGTCCTGATCTTCGTGGTCGGCGTGCTGCTGACGCTGACGCTGATCATCCGCAAGACCCCCGGCGCGATCCTGATCTCCATCGTGGCGATGACCGTGGCCGCCCTCGCCATCCAGCTGATCACCAAGCTGCCCGACGCCGCCTGGGGCCTGACGGTCCCGGAGTGGCCGGGCAACCCGGTGGCCGCGCCCGACTTCGGGCTCATCGGTCAGGTCAGCCTGTTCGGCGGCTTCGGCAAGGTCGGGATGCTGACCGGCATCCTGTTCGTCTTCACCGTGCTGCTGTCCTGCTTCTTCGACGCGATGGGCACCATCCTGGGCGTCGGCGACGAGGCGAAGCTGACGAAGCCGGACGGCTCCTTCCCCGGCATCAACCGGGTGCTGTTCGTGGACGGCATGGCCGTCGCCGCGGGCGGCGCCTCCTCCTCCTCGGCCACCACCTGCTTCGTGGAGTCCACGGCGGGCGTCGGCGAGGGGGCCAGGACGGGCCTCGCGAACATCGTGACGGGCGGCCTCTTCACCGTGTCGCTGTTCCTCACGCCGCTCGCCACGATGGTCCCCTCGCAGGCGGCCACCCCGGCTCTCGTCGCGGTCGGCTTCCTGATCATGGCCGGCTCGGTCAGGGACATCGACTGGAACGACTTCACCATCGCCGTCCCGGCCTTCCTGGCCATGGTGATGATGCCGTTCACGTACTCGATCACCAACGGCATCGGCATCGGCTTCGTGGCCTTCTCCGCACTGCGGCTGGCGACCGGCCGGGGCCGCGAGGTCCCGGTGGCCATGTACGTCGTATCCGCGGTCTTCGTCTTCTACTACGCGATGCCGGCGCTGGGCCTCACGTAGCCCCCGCCCCTCGATGGCCCCCGGAGTCGGGACCCGGGCTCAGGTGAGCCCGTAGAACTTCTCCGTCTCGTCGACGGCCGCCTTGAAGCGTTCGTCGAAATCGTCGCGAATGAGCGTCCGGACCACATAGTCCTGGACGCTCATTCCGCGTTTGGCGGCATGAGTCCGGAGCCTGTCGAGGAGCTCCCCGTCTATGCGCATGCTCAGCACATGTGTCCCCATGCCGAAAGAGTCGGGGCACAGGGCATGGACGCGTGTCACTTTCCGGAGCCGACTCACCCGTACGAGTGACACCAGATAAGTGGTGTTCCTTAGGCAGAGTAATGAGTTACTCTAAGGAACATGCATGACCTTTCCCATGGTGACGACGCAGCCGCCGTGAACGACCTCCGCTCCGCCGTCATGCGGCTGGGCCGGCGCCTCAAGCACCAGCGCGTAGACGAATCGCTGAGCCCGACCGAGATGTCGGTCCTCGGCACACTCGCCCGCTGCGGCCAGGCCACCCCCGGTGAGCTGGCCCGACGCGAGCACGTGCAGCCGCCGTCCATGACGCGCATCGTCGCGTTGCTGGAAGCCAAGGGACTGGTCACGCTGGAACCGCACCCCGACGACCGCCGCCAGAAGGTGGTCCGCCAGACGGAGGAGGCCGAAGCGATGCTCGAAGAGAGCCGTCGCAAGCGCAACGCCTTCCTCGCCGGGCTCGCGGCCGAGCTGTCCGAGGACGAATGGGCGAAGCTGCGCGAAGCCGCGCCCGTCCTGGACAAGCTCGCGCACCTATAGGAACGACGCCAGGAGGCGAACCTTTTTGAGTACGGGACCCGGAGCAGACTCCGCCCCCGGCCACACACCCACCACTACACATACGCCGGGCACCGCAAAGAACGCGAAGAACGCGAAGAACTCGAAGAACTCGATGTTCAGCTCGCTGAAGATCCGGAACTACCGGCTCTTCGCCACGGGCCAGGCCGTCTCGAACACCGGCACCTGGATGCAGCGCATCGCACAGGACTGGCTGGTCCTGTCCCTGACCGGATCCGCCTCCGCGGTCGGCATCACCATCGCGCTGCAGTTCCTGCCGATGATGCTGTTCGGGCTCTACGGCGGCGTACTCGCCGACCGGCTCCCCAAGCGGCCGCTGCTGCTCTGCACGCAGGCCGCCATGGGCCTCACCGGCCTCGCGCTCGGTGTCCTCACCCTCGCCGGTCACGTCAACGTCTGGCACGTCTACCTCGCCGCCTTCCTCCTCGGCCTGGTCACCGTCGTGGACAACCCGGCCCGCCAGACCTTCGTCTCCGAGATGGTCGGCAAGGACCAGGTCGCCAACGCGGTCAGCCTGAACTCCGCCAACTTCCAGTCCGCGCGACTGGTCGGCCCGGCCATCGCCGGTGTCCTCATCACCGCCGTCGGCTCCGGCTGGGCCTTCCTGCTCAACGGTCTGTCCTTCGCGGCGCCGCTCGCGGCCCTGATGCTGATGCGGACCCTAGAACTGCACCAGGTCGAGGTCCAGCCCCGCGCCAAGGGCCAGCTCCGGGAAGGCCTGCGGTACGTCGCCGGACGGCCCGAGCTGATCTGGCCGATCGTGCTCGTCGGATTCATCGGCACCTTCGGCTTCAACTTCCCGATCTGGCTGTCGGCCTTCGTCAGCAAGGTCTTCCACGGGGACGCGGGCACCTACGGGCTCTTCAACACCCTGATCGCGGCGGGCTCCCTGGTGGGCGCGCTGCTGGCGGCCCGCCGGGGCCTCTCCCGCCTGCGGCTGCTGGTCGCGGCGGCGGTGCTCTTCTCCGTCCTCCTGCTGGTGACGGCCTTCGCACCGAGCTTCTGGCTGTTCGCGGCGCTGCTGGTGCCGATCGGCGTCTTCGGCCTGACGGTGAACGTCACCGCCAACTCCAGCGTCCAGATGGCCACCGACCCCGAGATGCGGGGCCGGGTGATGGCCCTGTTCATGATGGTCTTCACCGGTGGCACGCCGATCGGGGCCCCGCTGGTCGGTTGGGTCACGGACACCTACGGCGCGCGGATCGGCATGGCCGCGGGCGGAGCGGTCTCCCTGGCCGCCGCCGTCGCGATCGGCCTCGTCCTCTCCCGCATCGGCAACCTCCGCCTCAGCGTGAACCGCCACGGCGTGACCTTCGTCCCCTCGGACCGCCGCCGCCAGCTGGCGACCGCAGCGTAGGGCCCCGGCGGGGCTGGACCCTTCCAGCCCCGCCCCGCCCGGCCCGCACGGCCCGCCCGGCCCGCACGGGCAGTCCGGCGCCTGCCAAACCCAGCCCCGCCGGCGTTCGAGGCGCAGGGGTTCGGGGACCGGTCCCCGGCAACGGCGCCGCACGGCGACCACATCGCTAGGCTCGGCACCATGAGACTGTTCGCAGCCGTCATCCCGCCCGAGGCGGCCATCTCGGAACTGGCCCGGGCCGTGCGCGGCCTGCACGACGACCGGCTGCGCTGGACCGCGGAAGCGGGCTGGCACTTCACGCTCGCCTTCATGGGCGAGGTGCGGGAGGAGCTGCTCCCCGAGCTCCACGCCCGCCTCGCCCGCGCCGCGGCACGGAGCGCCCCCTTCCCGCTCCGGATCCACGGCTCCGGCCACTTCGGCCACCGCTCCCTGTGGGCCGGCGCCGCCGGGGACCTCGACGCCCTGCGCATGCTCGCCGAGCGCGCCGACGCCGCCGCCCGGCGTTCCGGGGTGCCCATGGACCAGCACCACCGCTACACCCCCCACCTCACCCTCGGCCGGCTCCGCGACGAGCGGGACGACGTCCGCCCCTACTCCACGGCCCTGGCCTCCTTCGAGGGCACCGGCTGGCAGGTCGGCGAGCTCAGCCTGGTCCGCAGCAATCTGCCCGTCTCCGGCGTCCCCGGCGAACAGCCCCGCTACGAGGTCGTCGGCTCCTGGGAACTGGGAGAGCCCGCCCCTCCGTACGAAGGGCGGGCCCGGTCGCGTTAGGCTCGACGGGTGGATCCCAAGACCAGAAACCGCGTCATGGCCGGTGTGCTCGTACTGATGTTCCTCGTGGTGGCGGTGGCCGCCGTAGTGGGCCAGTAGAGCGCTGGGCCCCTGGCCCCGTGGCGCGGCCGCCTACCAGGCGAACGCCTCGGGAGCCGGCCCCGGCCCCGGGAAGACCTCGTCCAGCCCCGCCAGCACCTCCGGCGACAGCTCCAGCTCCACCGCCCGCAGCGCGGACGCGAGCTGCTCCGGCGTACGCGGCCCGACGATCGGGCCCGTGACCCCGGGACGCGTCAGCAGCCAGGCCAGGGCGACCTCGCCGGGCTCCAGTCCGTGCTTGTCCAGCAGGTCCTCGTACGCCTGCACCTGCGCCCGTACGGAACTGTTCGCGAGCGCGTCCGCCGAGCGGCCGGTGGCCGTGCGACCCGACTCCGACGCCTTGCGGATGGCCCCGCCCAGCAGCCCGCCGTGCAGCGGGGACCACGGGATCACACCGAGCCCGTACGCCTCGGCCGCCGGGATGATCTCCAGCTCCGCCCGCCGCTCGGCGAGGTTGTAGAGGCACTGCTCGCTGACCAGGCCGAGCCGCCCCGAGCGCGCCGCGGCCTCGTTGGCCTGGGCGATCTTCCAGCCGGGGAAGTTCGAGGAGCCCGCGTAGAGCACCTTGCCCTGCTGGATCAGGACCTCGACGGCCTGCCAGATCTCCTCGAAGGGCGTCAGCCGGTCCACGTGGTGGAACTGGTAGATGTCGATGTAGTCGGTGTTCAGGCGCTTGAGGCTGGCGTCGACGGCCCGCCGGATGTTCAGCGCCGACAGGCGGTCGTAGTTGGGCCACGGGTCGCCTTCGGCGGCCATGCTTCCGTAGACCTTGGTGGCGAGGACCGTCTTCTCACGGCGGCCGCCGCCCTGGCCGAACCAGGTACCGATGATCTCCTCGGTACGGCCCTTGTTCTCGCCCCACCCGTACACATTGGCCGTGTCGAAGTAGTTGATACCGGCGTCGAGGGCCGTGTCCATGAGGGCGTGGCTCTCCGGCTCGCCCGTCTGGGGGCCGAAGTTCATGGTGCCGAGGACAAGTCGGCTGACCTTGAGACCGGTGCGTCCGAGCTGCGTGTACTCCATGGGCCACTAGCCAACTGCCTGGAGTGCGCTCGAAGCAAGACCCGCCCTTGAAGGGCGTGTTACGTGTCCTGCTTACGCGTCCTGCCGGGGACGGTACGGGCCGCCCAGGCCCCAGGCCTGGTGGAGGACCGCCGCGAACTCCCCCGCGAGGCGGTGCTCGCCGGAGGCGTTGGGGTGCGTGCCGTCGTAGGTGTCCCGGTCGATCTCGTACGCCTCCGGGCGCGCGGCCAGCAGGATCGGCGAGGCGGGGGTCGACAGGTCGGCCACGGCCTTCCCGAGGAGCTCGTTGAAGAGCTCGACCTGCCGCGCGAAGGGCGCGTCGTCCCGGGCTCGGACGTTGGGTATGACGGGCAGCAGGACCATCCGTATCCCGGGACGGGCGGCGCGGGCCTCCGCGATGAACCGGCGGGCATTGGCGGCGGTGCCCTCGGCAGCGGTGTAGAAGCCGAGGTCGATCAGCCCGAGGGAGACCAGCAGCACGTCGGCCCCGGCGGCGCCGGCGGCCGGCCCGACGAGCGGGGCCATGTGCTGCCAGCCCTCGCCCCAGCCGGCCAGGTGGCGGCGGGCATCGGCGGGGAAGCCGGGGTCGGCGTAGGCGTCGCTGGCCGGCGCGTCCGCGAGGGCGTCGTAGAGACCGCTGCGGGGGCCGACGATCTCGTACGGGCCGCCGAAGGTGGTGTCGAGGTGCTGCCACATCCGGTAGCGCCAGGTGTAGTCGCCGGCGCGTCCGATGGTCATGGAGTCCCCGACGAACATGAAACGCATCCGGACATCTTCGCGGATCACCGGGCCGCGGCCCCTGTGATGCCGGACACGCGGGGCGGGCTGGCAGGGTAGGGGGATGCGCCCGCACCTGCTGCCCCTGACCGCCACCGCCGCTGTTGCCGTTCTCGCCCTGCTGCCCTCGGCCGCCGCGGCGTCCGGGTCAGTCTCGTCCGGGTCAGTCTCGTCCGGGTCAGTCTCGTCCGGGTCCGCCTCGTCCGGGTTCACGATCACGGACCCGCGGATCAAGGAGTCGAGCGGGCTCGCGGCCAGCCGGATCCACCCCGGCGTCTACTGGACGCACAACGACAGCGACGACGGCCCGTACGTGTACGCCGTGGACTCCGCGACCGGGAAGACGGTCGCGCGGATCACCCTGACCGGCATCGGCAAGCCCCGGGACATCGAGGGGATCTCGCTGGGCCCGGACGGACGGCTGTACGTCGGCGACATCGGGGACAACCTGAACGGCTCCTGGAACCACGTGTGGATCTACCGCTTCGCCGAGCCGAAGACGCTCGGGGACGCCACGCTCAAGGCCGAGCAGTTCACCGTGAAGTACGCCGACGGGCCGCGGAACGCGGAGGCGCTGATGGTCCATCCGGTGACGGGGCGGGTGTACATCGCCAGCAAGGACGAGAAGGCCGGCGGGCTCTACGAGGGCCCGGAGGCCCTGTCCGCCTCCGGCACGAACACCTTCCGGCGGATCGGGGACGTCCCGTGGGTCACGGACGGGGCGTTCTCCCCGGACGGGGGGCGGCTCGTGCTGCGGGGCTACTTGTGGGCGAAGACGTACCCGTGGAAGGACGGGCGGCCGGACGGGGACGGGGAGGCGGTGGCCGCGCCGTGGCAGGGGCAGGCGGAGTCCGTGACGTACACGGCGGACGGGTCGACGCTGATGTTCGGGGCGGAGGGGGCCAACAGCCGGGTCGTCGCGGTCCCGGTGACGTCGCCCGCGAAGCCCTCGGCCTCCGGCTCCGGCTCCGCCACTCCCGCGCCGGCCCCGGGCGCGCCCGCAGACCCCGAGGGCGGGAGCTTCACGAAGGGCGCGCTCGTCCTGGTCGCAGCCCTGACCCTGACCCTGGCCGCGAAGCGACTCCTCCGCCGCCGCCCCAAGCCCTGACCCTCCGATCCGGGTGGTAAGCCCTGCGGGGCGAAGTCCCCCACCCACCCTTCCACCGTTCCCCGGGCGCTGCCCGGACCCGCGCCTCGAACGCCGGCGAGGCTGAAATTGCCCTGCGGGCAATCCAGCCCCTTCGGCGTCTGCTCAGGCTCCCTGGATCGGGATCTGGTGGGACTCCGACGGTGAGGTGCCGTTCACCGGGGTGGTGGGCGGCGTCGGCTGGGACATCGTCGACAGGAGTTGGCGGGCCAGGCCCAGGCCCGTGCCGCCCATCGTCAGGGCCTTAGCGAACATCTCCGACATGCCCTCCGCCCCGTTGAGGAGGATCATGTGCTCGACGTTGCCGAAGGCACCCGCTCCCGCCTCCACGATCGCCGGCCAGTTCTCGGCGAGCTGCTGCGCGACCACCGCCTCCTGGTTCTCCGCCAGCGCGGCGGCCCGCGCCTTGATGGCCGTCGCCTCCGCGAGACCCTTCGCCTTGGCGGCCTCCGCCAGGGCCAGCCCGTTCGCCTGGGCCGACGCCGCCTCCGCGAGGCCCTTGGCCTGGGTCGCCGCCGCCTCCGCCTCACCGGTCGCGCGGGTGGCCGTCGCCGCGGCCAGACCCCGTGCCTCCGTGGCCTTCGCGTCGGCCGCAGCGGCCGTCGTCACCCGGGTCGCCTCGGCCGCAGCCGCCAGCTCCGTCTCCTTCGCCTTGGCCTGCGCCGCCGAGATCCGCGCATCACGGTCCGCCTCGGCCCGGGTCCGGGTCTCGTACGCCGCCGCGTCCGCCGGCTTGCGCACGTCCGCTTGGAGCTGCTGCTCGCGCCGCTGCGCCTCCAGCTCCGCCACCCGGGTCTCCTGGACCACGACCTCCTGCCGCGCCGCCGCCTCCGACAGCGGGCCCGCCTGCCGGGCCGTCGCGGCCGCCTTGTCCCGCTCGGCCTGGTAGCCGGCCTGGAGGATCTCGCTGTCCCGGGTGGCCTCCGACATCCGCGCGAAGGCGGCCTGTTCGGCCTCGGTGGCCCGCAGGTTGGCGTCCGCCTGGGCGATCCGTGCGTCCCGCTGGACAGCCGCCGCGTGCGGCATCGCCAGGTTCTTGATGTAGCCCGTCGGGTCCTCGATCTCGTGGATCTGGAGGGAGTCGACGATCAGGCCGAGCTTCTCCATCTCCGTACCGCACGCCGCCCGGGTCTGCCCGGTCAGCTTCTCCCGGTCGCGGATCATGTCCTCGACCGTCAGGCCGCCCACGATGGACCGCAGATGGCCGGCGAAGACGATGTGCACCCGCTCGGGCATCATCTTCTGCTGGTCCAGGAAGCGGCGGGCCGCGTTGGCGATGGACACGAAGTCGTCGCCGATCTTGAAGATGACCACGCCCTTGACCCGCAGCGGAATGCCCTGGTGGGTCACGCAGTCCACGTTCAGCTGGGTCTCGTTGAGGTCCAGCGACAGCTTGCGCACGGCCTGCACGCCGGGCATCACCATCGTTCCCCGCCCGGTGACGATCCGGAAGCCCATGCCTTCCGCGATGCCCTCGGTCTTGTGCGCGGAGCCCGAGATGACCAGTGCCTCGTTGGGCTCGGCCACCCGCCACATGAGCTTGAACAGGCCGATCGCGGCCGCGATCGCACCCACGACAATCCCTGCCAGTACGCCGACAGACATCGGCAACTCCCCCTCTTACGCGGCGGCGTTCGCCGTCGAGAAGGCGAGTGTGCGCCCGCGTAGGAGCGGCGTGAAGACGGCGGCCCCATCTTGTCGCCATCTTGATACGAGGTGCCCGGACGAGGGGCTGGACAGGTGGTCCGGCCCCTGGTCAGTCCCCGTACGCGGCCATCACGTAGACCGTCCGCGGCGGCAGGTACTCGACCACCGTGACCACCGTCCCGACCGCCAGCCGGCCCGTCCCCGGCGCCGGGTGCGCGAGGAAGTGCTCGGCTCCGCCCCGGATCCGCACGATGACCTCGCCGACCAGCCCCGGCCCGACCGTTCCGGTGACCCGGCCGTCCAGTCCCACCATGTCCGATTCCCCCATGCAGCGAGCGTACGGGTCTAACCCCGTGCGGGGCCCTCGTCGAGCCGGTATTCCTCGCCGTCCGCGTGGTAGCCGTACAGCTCCCCGTAGCGGCCCCAGTCCGTCGCCGTCTCCAGCTGCTGCTCCAGCTGCTCGCTCGTGTAGTGGTGCGAGAGCAGGTCGCGGAAGAAGCCGGCCCGCTGGGTGCCGCCCCGCGAGCGCTGCAGGGTGGTGTGGATCAGGTGGATCAGCGGGACCTCCATGGCCCCCTGCGCGAACAGTTCCTTCGACTCCTGTACGGCGGCCCCCGCGAAGGCGGTGCCACGGGCGGTCAGCACCAGGTGCAGGTCCCGTACCTCGGCCAGGCCCAGCAGTTCCAGCCCGTCCACCTGGGGCAGTACGTCGTCCACCTCGAGGCCCAGTTCCTCGGCGAGGTCGGCGAGGTCCACGCTGCCGTCGCCGGCGCCCCGCTGGAGCACGATCTCGGCGAGGCCCGCCATCCCGTCGACGCTGGCCGCCGGGAGCGGGGTGTTGGCCGGGGTGCGCTTGGCCGGCGGGGCCGCGGCCGGGGTCTTGGCGGTGCGGCCGGTCATCACCGCGTACACGGCGTCCACGATCCGCTCGAAGTCGGCGCCGCCCCGGTCCCGGGGGCGGGCCAGGTCCACCGCGAAGGTCTCCTTGATGGTTCCGTAGGGCCGCGAGCCCAGTACCACCACCCGGTCGGCCATCAGCACCGCCTCCTCGATGTTGTGCGTGACCAGCACCACCGCCTTGGCGGGGAAGCGGTCGGAGGCCCACAGCTCCATCAGCTCACCGCGCAGGTTCTCGGCGGTGAGCACGTCCAGGGCGGAGAACGGCTCGTCCATCATCAGCACGTCCGGCTCCACGACCAGGGCCCGGGCGAAGCCGACGCGCTGGCGCATCCCGCCGCTGAGCTCCTTCGGGTAGGCCGACTCGAAGCCGTCCAGGCCGATCAGGTCGATGGCCTCCACCGCCTGCCGGGCCCGTGCCTCGCGGTCCATGCCCTTCGCTTCCAGGCCCAGTTCCACGTTCTGCTGCACCGTCAGCCAGGGCAGCAGCGCGAAGGTCTGGAACACCATCGCCGTGCCCGGGTTCGCCCCGCGCAGCTCCTCGCCCCGGTAGGTGACCGAGCCGGAGCTGGCGGGGATCAGCCCGGCGAGGCAGCGCAGCAGGGTGGACTTGCCGCTGCCGGACTTCCCGAGGAGGGCGACGATCTCGCCCTCGCGGATCTCCAGGTCGATGCCGCCGAGCACGGGCAGTTCCCCGTCGGCGCCGGCGTAGGACTTGGTGAGGGCGGCGGCCTGGAGGATCGTCGTCATGCGGGGCGGGCTCCTCGGATCGGGCGGGCGGGCGGAGTTCAGATGGAGTAGCGGCGCTCCGCGAGCCGGTACAGGGGCCGCCAGAACAGCCGGTTGAGGCCGACGACGTACAGGCTCATGACGGCGATCCCGGCGATCAGCTTCGGGAAGTCCCCGGCCTCGGTGGCGTGGAAGATGTACGCGCCCAGGCCGGTCGCGGACAGCGTCGTACCGGCGAAGGTGACGACCTCGCCGACGATGGAGGCGTTCCAGGCGCCGCCCGAGGCGGTGATGCCGCCCGTGACGTACGAGGGGAACACGGCCGGGACGATCAGGCGCTTCCAGCGCTGGAGCCCGCGGACGCCGAGGTCGTCCATGGCCTCCTTGAGGTCCGAGGGGATGGCCATGGCTCCGGCGATGGCGTTGAAGAGGATGTACCACTGCGCGCCCAGGGCCATCAGCAGGATGCAGCCGATGTTGATGTTCAGCCCGGTCTCGAGGAAGAACCAGACGGCCACCGGGAAGAGCAGGTTCGCGGGGAAGCTCGCCAGGACCTGCACCACCGGCTGGGCGATCTTCGTGAGCCGGGGCGAGGAGCCGATCCACACGCCCACGGGCACCCACACGACCGTGGCGGCGGCGACGAGCACGATCACCCGGACGAAGGTGATCAGCCCGAGCAGCAGCGGCTCCCCGAACACCCCGAGACCGGTTTCGCGCTGGAGGTAGCGCACGAGGTCGTACAGGCCCCACAGGATGACGGCTCCGGCGACGACGGTGAAGACCACGTCGCCGGTCCGGCGGCGGGCCGGATCCACGGACAGCGCCATGTCGTCGCGGCCCAGTACGCGGGCGGCCCGGCCGGTGGCGTCGCGGGCGGGGGCGGTGGCGCGGCCGAGCAGGCGGGGCCAGTGGGAGCGGCGCAGGAAGTCCAGTACGTAGCTGCGCTGGACGTCGGTGGATTCCGACTGCTCGTTCTTGTACTTCTCCGCCCACGCCGTGAGGGGCCGCCAGAAGAGGAAGTTGACGGTGACGATGGTGACGGTCATCGCGAGGATGACCCAACCGACCTTCCCGAGGTCCCCCTCGCCGATCGCGGTGCCCGCGTACGAGCCGAGGCCGGGGACGGCGTACTCCTGCCCGGAGACGGAGACCGCCTCGGAGGCCACGAGCATGAACCAGCCGCCGGCGAAGCTCATCATGCCGTTCCACACCAGGTCGATGACCCCGGCGGGGACCTCCACGCGCCAGAAGCGCATCCAGCGGGTGAAGCCGAACGAGCGGGACACCTCGTCCAGTTCGCGGGGAAGGGAGGTCAGGGTGGCGTAGAACCCGAAGGTCATGTTCCAGGCCTGCGAGGTGAAGATGGCGAAGATGACGGCGCATTCGAGGCCGAGGAGCGAGCCGGGGAACAGTGCGACGAAGAAGGTGACGAGCACCGAGAGGAAGCCGAGGACGGGGACGGACTGGAGGATGTCCAGGGCCGGGATCAGCACCCGTTCCAGGCGGCGGCTGCGGGCGGCGGCGTAGGCGTAGCCGAAGGTGAAGACCACGGAGGCGAACAGCGCGATGAACATCCGCAGGACGCTGCGGGCGGCGTAGTACGGGAGCTTCGCCGGGTCCGTGTCCACGTCGGGGACGTCGGCGGGATCGAAGTTGACCGTGGTGCCCTTGCCGACCTGGAGGATCGCGTACCCGAGCACCAGGAAGGCCGCCGCCACCGCAAAGTCCACCCAGGACAGGCGGGTACGGGTGGGGGCCGCCTGGCCGGTGTGGGTCTCGGGGCGCGTGGAGGTCTTCATCCCGCCCAGCCGATCACGCCTGACGGCCCGTCGCGCCCCGAGTCACCCAACCGGGCGAGACGGGGCCGCGCAGGACGGGCCGTGCAGGACGGGCCGCGCGGGACGGCGGGGCCGGGGCCCGCTACGAGTGGCCGAGGTCCGGAGCCAGGGGGTCCGTGGTGGGGACCGAGCCGGAGTCGGGGGACGGGCGGAGGTGGAACTCGTCCGAGGCCATCGAGTCCAGGACGGGCGGCGCCGGCCGCGGCGGCTTCGGCATGACCGCGGCTTCCGAGTGGCCGCCGCAGCCGTAGGACAGGGAGACCAGCCGGCCGTCGGCCGGTCCGAACTCGTTCGCGCAGATGCCGAAGGCCTGGCCCAGCGAGCCGCCGATCGCGACGAGGAAGCCACAGGAGACGCACGAGGCCGGGGCCGCCTGCGCCATCGGGGTCTTCGCCCCGAAGGACTCGTCCCAGCGGTCGGCCGCGCTGTGCAGCCCGTAGCGGGAGAGCACGCGCGCCCGGCGCATGCCCAGTTCCTCCGCGACGGAGGTGATGGAGCCGCGCACGGGCACCACCGCACGGTCGGTGACGTCGGCGTCCTCCGCCTCGACCAGTTCGGCCATCTCGGTGGACACCACCGAGTTCGGCGGCGGGGCGTCCTCGCCCGACCAGCCGGCCTCCAGGCGCAGGTCCTCGGCGTCCGTGGGGAGCAGGTCGCCCGGGCCCATGTCGCCCGGCCGCAGCCGCTCGCTCCACGGCACCCACTCGGGGGCCAGCAGGGCGTCGTCGCCCGGCAGCAGCACCGTTTCGTCGAGGGTGACGTTCTTCGCGCGGGAGGCACGTGTCACCGTCACGGCCCAGCGCCAGCCGCGGTAGCCGGGGTCCTTGCACTCGAAGAAGTGCGTGACGACCCGGTCACCTTCAGCAATGGCGGCGGTGTGTTCGCCCACCACACCGGGGTAGGCGGCTTCTTCGGCCGCCGCTCGGGCGAGGTCTACCGCCTCGACGCACAGGCGGTCGGGGGTACGGCTTCGCGTCGTCGCAGCACTCACAGGTCTCGTTCTCTCCTACGCCGTCTCACGAGTGCGCCGTCCGTACTTGTCGTCCACAACGACCCGTCGGCTGTCCCTACGTAGCGCGGGCGGAGCGGACCAGGGGGCCGCGTCGACGTCCGCGCCCGATCGGGTTCCAGGGCGCACCTACCTGCGATCCATTCTGAGGGATCGCGAAGAGGCGCGCGGCCAGGAGCAACCGCCGGTGGCGCGCTACGCACGCTACCTCCTCCGGCGCCTTCGGCCCACATGCAAGGTCCGATTCGCGGACACGCACAGCCAACCCGGGGCCCGGCCGGGCCCCCGCGACGCGCCGGGAAGGGTCCCGGGGGGCCGAGTGGGGCACTATGGCCACGTGGCACCCGTACGGTCGTCCGATGACGGCTCGGGACCGGCCAGGCGGGCCGGCCGGGCCATCGGGCGTGCCCTGCACCTGCCCTTCACCGGTACGGCGCGCGGAATCCGGCGGGCCACGCACGCGCACGGGGCGGGTGAATCGGGTCTCGGCAAGCTGATCGAGCTGCACGCGATCAACGGCGCCGGTGATGTGATGATCACAGTTGCGCTCGCCTCCACCGTCTTCTTCTCCGTCCCCACGGACGAGGCACGCGGCCGAGTGGCCCTGTACCTCGCCATCACGATGGCCCCCTTCACCCTGCTGGCCCCGGTGATCGGTCCCCTGCTGGACCGGCTGCCGCACGGGCGGCGGGCCGCGATGGCCGGCGCGATGCTCACCCGGGCCCTGCTGGCCGTGATGATGTCGGGCGCGGTGGCCACGGGCGGCCTGGAGCTGTACCCGGCCGCCCTCGGTGTCCTCGTCGCCTCCAAGGCCTACGGGGTGGTCCGCAGCGCGGTGGTCCCACGGCTCCTCCCACCGGGGTTCTCCCTGGTCAAGGCGAACTCCCGGGTCACCCTGGCCGGCCTGCTGGCCACCGGCGCCGCCGCGCCCGTGGGCGCCGCCCTGCACACGATCGGGCCGCCGTGGCCGCTCTACGGGGCGTGCGCGATCTTCATCTGGGGCACCTTCGCGGCGTTCACGCTGCCGCACAAGGTCGACGAGGCGAAGGGCGAGCGCCGGGCCCGGCTCTCCACCCACGAGGCGCACTCGAAGCGGCCGGGGCTGCGGACGGTCAGCCGGCCGGTGCTGTGCGGGCTGCTGGCGAACGCGTCGATGCGCGGGCTGTCCGGGTTCCTGATCTTCTTCCTGGCGTTCCTGCTGCGCGAGCACCCGCTCGCCGGGCAGAGCGCGGCGGTGTCCCTGGGCATCGTCGGCGTCTCGGCGGGCGTCGGCAACGCCTGCGGGACCGCCGTCGGGGCCTGGCTCCGGGCCCGCGCGCCCGAGGCGATCATCGCCGCCGTGCTGTCCCTGACCCTCGCGGTGGCCGTCCTGGCGGCGGTCTTCTTCAGCGGGGTGTTCATGGCCGTCCTGGGCGCGACGGCCGGCTTCTGCCAGGCCCTCGCGAAGCTCTCGCTGGACGCGATGATCCAGCGCGACGTGCCCGAGGCCGTCCGTACGTCGGCCTTCGCCCGGTCGGAGACCCTGCTCCAGGTGGCCTGGGTACTGGGCGGCTCGATCGGCATCGCCCTTCCCCTGAACGGCGTCCTGGGCATGTCCGTCGCCGCGGTGGTGGTCGCCCTCGGCACGACGATGGCCCTGCGCGGCTTCCTCACGTCCCCCCGGCACCACCACCCCACGTCGTCCCGCCCGCGGGTGGCGTAGGGGGGCCGCTGCGCGGGGCTTGCCCCACTCCGGCCCGCACGTGCTGGGCCGGTCAGCCGAATCCAGCCCCTCCGGCGTTCGAGGAGCGGGGTCCGGGGCGGAGCCCCGGAAGGCCCGGCGCAGCCGGGGGCGCTTGCGCCACGGCGCCGCACCACAGGACCCCGTGCAGCAAGGCACGCCACCCGCCCGATAGCCTTCGGCTCATGACCGCACCGCTTTTCTCGGGTAGGGCCCGCCGCAGCGTCGCGGCCCTCGGAGCCGTTTCCGCCGGCCTCCTCCTCCTGTCCGCCTGTGACAAGCCGACGCCGCTGGCGACCGTGACGGTCGGCACCTCGTCGGTGTCCACCGAAGCCGCCTGCAGCGACGGCAAGGAGCTCACGGCCGACAAGGTCCAGGAGTGCTTCGCCGACCTCAAGCACGCCAAGAACATCGACTACGGCCGCGGCGACACGCTGCGCCTCGGTGTCGAGCCGGACGTCGTCGAGGACGGCAAGAAGTGGCAGGCGGTCCTCGACGGGCAGCCGATCACCGAGCCCTCCTCGAACACCTACCGCAGCTTCCCCGGCGCCGACCTGTTCGCCACCGGCGGCCAGGGCGAGGCCCCGGCCTCCAAGAAGCTGAACATCGTCCAGGTCTCCGAGGACGGCAAGCCCATCGCCGTCTGGGCCTTCAACGTCAAGCTCAAGTAGTCACGTACCCACCATGCGCGCGCTCATCGTGACCGCGGTGACGGCGGAGGCCGACTCCGTCGTCCGAGGCCTGTCCGGTCCGGTCCCTCATCCGGACCACGCCCCCGGCCCGGACCACGCCCCCGGTCCCGACCACGCTCCCGAGCCGCGCGCCCTCCCCGGCGGTTACCTCATCCACCGCCGGGGAGCCTTCGACGTGCTGGTCGCCGGTGTCGGCCCGGCCGCCGCGGCCGCCGGTACCGCGACCGCCCTGGCGCTCGCGGCAGCCCCCGGCTACGGCCTCGTCGTCTCCGCCGGCATCGGCGGCGGGTTCGCGCCCGCCGCCCCGATCGGCTCCCTCGTCGTCGCCGACGCGATCGTCGCCGCCGATCTGGGCGCCGAGACCCCGCAGGGGTTCCTCACCGTCACCGAGCTCGGCTTCGGCCGCAGCGTGCACCTGCCTCCCGCAGAGCTCGCCGCGCGCGCCGCCGAGGCGACCGGGGCGCTGCTCGCGCCCGTCCTGACCGTCTCCACCGTCACCGGCACCGCCGCCCGTACGACCGCCCTCGCCGCCCGGCACCCGCTCGCCGGGGCCGAGGCGATGGAGGGCTTCGGGGTCGCGGAGGCCACCGCCGCCCACGGGCTGCCCGTGCTGGAGGTCCGTGCCGTCTCCAACGCCGTGGGCCCGCGGGACCGCGACGCCTGGCGGATCGGCGAGGCGCTGACGGCGCTGGCCGACGGCTTCCGGGCACTGGGACCCGTACTCGCTTCCTGGGGAGGACCCTCATGACCGGAACAGCCGCCGCACCGCCCGTGCGGATCGCGTACTCGCCCTGCCCGAACGACACCTTCGTCTTCGACGCCTGGGCCCACGGCCGGGTCCCCGGCGCGCCCGCCCTCGACGTCACCTTCGCGGACATCGACATCACCAACGGCATGGCCGAGCGCGGCGAGCTCGACGTGCTGAAGGTGTCCTACGCCGTCCTGCCGTGGGTGCTGGAGGAGTACGCGCTGCTCCCCTGCGGCGGCGCGCTGGGCCGCGGTTGCGGACCGCTTGTGCTCGTAAAAGACGGCAGTCTGACGCGGGAGCCGGGCCTGGACCTGACCGGCAAGACGGTCGCGGTCCCGAGCGAACGCTCCACCGCCTACCTGCTGTTCCGGCTGTGGGCCGCCGACGTGCTGCCCGAAGGGGTCGGCAAGGTGGTCGTCCTCCCCTTCCACGAGATCATGCCGGCCGTGCGCGACGGCCGGGTGGACGCCGGACTGGTCATCCACGAGGCCCGGTTCACCTACCGGGACTACGGACTGCACTGTCTGGCCGACATGGGCGAGCACTGGGAGTCCACGACCGGCCTGCCGATCCCGCTCGGCGCGA
Source organism: Streptomyces sp. NPDC058289 (assembly GCF_042880975.1). Classification (NCBI taxonomy): domain Bacteria; kingdom Bacillati; phylum Actinomycetota; class Actinomycetes; order Kitasatosporales; family Streptomycetaceae; genus Streptomyces; species Streptomyces sp. NPDC058289. Next base: position 5,083 of record NZ_JBHVYI010000113.1, on the reverse strand, counting down.
TCATCGCCAAGCGCTCCCTGGGCGCCGACGCGCTGCGCTCGCTCGCCGAGGCCGCCCGTACGTCGGTCCGGATGGCCTGGGCGGACCCGGAGGCGTCCCGGCCCTACGTACGGGCGCACGCGCAGGAGCTGGACCCGACCGTCGCCGACCAGCACATCGGGCTGTACGTCAACGAGTTCACCGCCGACCTCGGCGAAGCCGGCTACGCGGCCGTGCGCGGGCTGCTGACCCGGGCGGCCGCTGAGGGTCTGGTTCCGGCCATCGCAGCCGACGCGCTGGTCTTCCCGTAGGACATGACCGTGCCCCGCGGCCCTGACGGGCGGCGGGGCACGGTCGTGCGCAAGGCTCAGACGTCGAGCTGGTCGGCCACCGCGCGCAGCATGCCGGCGATCTTCCCGCCGTGCGCCTTGTCGGGGTAACGGCCCCGCTCCAGTTGCTGCGTGACGTTCTCCAGCAGGGTCGTGAGGTCCTGCACGATGGACGCGAGCTCGTCCGGCTTGCGCCGCTGCGCGGCCGCGACGGAGGGTGCCGGATCCAGGACGATCACCGAAAGTGCCTGGTCACCGCGTTGCCCTGCGACGACACCGAACTCGACGCGCTGGCCGGGCTTGAGCGCGTCCAACCCGTCGGGGAGCACCGACGAGTGGACGAAGACGTCGCCGCCGTCGTCGCGGGAGAGGAAGCCGAAGCCCTTCTCACTGTTGAACCACTTGACCTTGCCGGTAGGCACGTCCGTCCTCTGTCCTTGCGTTCGTCGGGTGGGAAGCGGGCCGCAGACCCGCACCTCTCAGGCTAGTTGCCCCTCTCCGGGTGACAAGACGTTCCCCGGTCCTTCGCGGGTGACCGCTCCGGCCAGGGAACTACCCTGGTCGGGTGACTGTTACTCCTCAGCCCGATGCCCCTCAGCCCGAGCAGGGCGCCGACGACACCGCCCGCCCCGGCGACGCGCTCGTCAAGGCCGGCGGCATCGTCTTCATCGCCGGCGCCGTCGCCACGCTCGCCACGATGGCCCCGCTCTTCCTCGACGTGGACCCGTTCCCCTCGTACGCGTGGGCCGTGTGCATGCTCATGGGCGTCGGCTTCATGATCTCGGCGGCGGGCGTGCTGCGCTCGGCCGCCGCGCAGCGCACGGCGGCCCGCGCCTCGCAGGCGTAGGTCCGGTACGGGGGGCGGTGCGCGGTTACGCGGTTCGCGGTTACGCGGTCCGCGTGCGCTCGTACTCCGCGAGCCAGGCCGGCAGCTCCGTGAGGTCCGCCAGGACCACGTCCGCGCCCGCCTCCCGCAGTTCCGGCTCCGGGCACGGGCCGGTCGGGACCGTCACCGACACCGCTCCGGCCGTACGGGCGCCCCGGACGTCGCCGACGTGGTCGCCGACGTAGACCTGGGCGGCGAACTCGCGCAGGGCGACCGCCTTGGCCTCCGCCCACAGCGAGCCGATGACCGCGTCGGGCTTGATCCCCAGGTGGTCCAGGTGCAGCCGGGCGTTGGGCTCGTGCTTGGCGGTGACGACGATCGCGCGGCCGCCGAGGGCCCGGACGGCTTCGACCGCCTCGCGGGCCCCGGGCATCGCCGGGGTCGGCCCGATGGCGTATGTGGGATAGATCTCCCGGTAGCGGTCGGCCATGGCGGGGATCTCCGCCTCCGGGAACCAGTACGCGAGCTCCTGGTCCAGCGGCGGACCGAGGCGCGACACGGTCTGCGCGGTGTCGATGAACGTGCCCGTCTCGGCCGAAAGCGCCTCGAAGGCCGCCTTGATGCCCGGCCGGGAGTCGATGAGGGTCATGTCGAGGTCGAATCCGACGGTCAGCTGCGTCTCGGGGCTCATGCCCCCATTGTGCCGAGCCGGGCACCGCGGCCGGGAACGTAGACTTAGCCTCGCCTTACCAGACAGTGAAATTTGGTGACATGTCAGCCCCCGCCCCCGCGGCTCCCGCGCCTCCCGTCCCCGCGGCCCCCGCCGTGGTCCGGCGCGCCCTGACGACCCGTCGTATCGCCTGGACGGCGGCCGGCCTCGCCGCACTGCTGTGCGCGGTGCTCCTCAGCCTCGCCGTCGGCGCCCGCGCCATCGCGCCGGCCGAGGTCTTCGACGCGCTCTTCCGGGGCGCGACCGGGCCGAACGCCGAGGTCGTCCGCACGCTGCGCGTACCGCGCACCCTCATAGCCCTGATGGTCGGCGCGGGCCTCGCCCTCGCCGGAACCGCACTCCAGGGCATCACCCGCAACCCGATCGCCGACCCCGGCATCCTCGGCATCAGCCAGGGAGCCGGGGTCGCGGTCGTCTGCGCCATCGCCTTCGCGGGGGTGCACACCCTGAGCGGCTACGTGTGGTTCGCCTTCGCGGGCGCCGGGATCGCCTCGGTGGCCGTGTACGCCGTCGCCTCCGGCGGCCGCGGCGGGGCGACCCCCGTCAAGCTGGCGCTGGCCGGGGCCGCGATCAACGCCCTGCTGGTGTCGGTCACCATGGGCGTCCTCACGACGAAGGCCTCGGCGCTGGACGAGTTCCGCTTCTGGCAGGTCGGCTCGATCGCCGGGCGCGATGCCTCCGTCGTCCACCAGATCTGGCCGTTCCTGCTGGTCGGCGCGGTGCTGGTGGTGTCGGTGGCACGCGGTCTGGACGCGCTCGCACTGGGCGAGGACCTCGCGAAGGGGCTCGGGCAGAACGTCGCGGCCGTACGGATCGTCGGCGGCCTCGGGGCCACCGTCCTCACCGGCGCCGGGGTCGCGGCAGCCGGGCCGATCGCCTTCATCGGGCTGGCCGTACCGCACCTCGCGCGGGCCCTCGTCGGCAGCGACCACCGGTGGGTGCTGCCGATGGCGGCCCTGATCGGGCCGGTCATGCTGATCGTCGCCGACGTGCTCGGACGCATCGTGGTGCCGCCCGGCGAGGTCCCTGCCGGAGTGATGACGGCACTGATCGGGGTGCCGTTCCTGGTCACGCTGGTCCGCCGGAAGACGGTGGCGGCATGAGCGCCGGTACCCGGACCCCCGCCCGGGTCCTCCCCGCCGGCTATGCGCTGGTCCGCCCCCGCTCGGGCCGGGGCTCCTTCCTCCTGCACCGCCGGGCGGCGGCCGTGGCACTCGGCCTGGCCCTCCTCCTGGCCGCGGTGTGCGTCGCGTACCTCTCCGTCGGCGAATCCTTCGTCGCCCCCGGCGAGGTGGTGAAGGTCCTCCTCGGACAGCCCTCCCCCGACGACCTGGTCGTCGGCACCCTCCGCCTGCCCCGCATGACGGTGGGCCTCCTCGTCGGCCTGGCCTTCGGAGTGGCCGGCGCGCTGATCCAGACCGTCGCCCGCAACCCGCTCGCCTCCCCCGACATCATCGGCATCAGCCAGGGCGCGAGCGCCGTCACGGTGGCGGCACTGACCTTCGGCGTCACCTCGTACACCGTCCTCCCGTACCTCTCGGTGCTCGGCGGAGTGGTCGCGGCCGCGCTCGTGTACGTCTTCGCCTGGCGGGGCGGCCTGCACGCGACGCGCTTCGTCCTCATCGGCATCGGCTTCGCCATCGCCCTGCGCTCGGTGACCACCCTCCTCATGACCAAGGGCGACTACCTGGTCGCGCAGCAGGCGCAGATCTGGATGACGGGCTCCCTCAACGGCCGCGGCTGGGACGTGGCGACCCCACTGGCCTGGGTCCTGCTCGCCCTCCTCCCCGGCATCCTGTGGGCGGCCCGCGCCCAGCGCACGGTCTCCCTCGACGACGACACGGCCACGGCGCTCGGCATCCGGCTGGGCCGGGTCCGGCTCGGGCTGATCGCCCTCGGCGTGATCCTGGCCTCGGTGGCCACGGGCGCGGCCGGCCCGGTGGACTTCGTGGCACTGCTGGCCCCGCAGATCGCCCGCCGGATGACGCGCACCGCCCAGATCCCCCTCCTCTGCTCCGCCCTGACGGGTGCGGTGATCGTCGTCTTCGCCGACCTGCTCGCCCGCAAGCTCCTCTCCCCGACCGAACTCCCGGTGGGCGTCCTGACGGCCGCCGTCGGAGCCCCGTACCTGATCTGGCTGATCATGCGCAGCCGCACCGGAGGCAAACAGTGAGTCGTCTGTCCGCGCGGGGGCTGACCCTCGCCTACGAGGACCGGGTGGTCGTCGAGGACCTGGACCTGTCCGTCCCGGACGGCAAGGTGACGGTGATCGTCGGCCCGAACGCGTGCGGCAAGTCGACGACGCTACGGGCCCTGGGGCGGCTGCTCCGTCCCCGGTCCGGCTCGGTGGTCCTGGACGGCGAAGCCCTCTCCTCCCTCCCCACCCGGCGGATCGCCCAGGCCGTCGGCCTGCTCCCGCAGTCCCCCTCGGCCCCGGAGGCGATCACGGTCGCGGACCTGGTGGCGCGGGGGCGGCAGCCGCACCAGCACTGGTGGCAGCAGTGGTCGGAGGCGGACGAGCGGGCCGTCGTCGACGCGATGGCCCGGACCTCGGTCGCGGACCTCGCGGACCGGCCCGTCGACGCGCTCTCGGGCGGGCAGCGGCAGCGGGTCTGGATCGCGATGGCCCTCGCCCAGGACACGGACATCCTGCTCCTGGACGAGCCGACGACCTTCCTGGACATCGCCCACCAGGTGGAGGTGCTGGACCTGGTCCGCCGCCTGAACCACGAACGGGGCCGGACGGTCGTCGCCGTCCTCCACGACCTCAACCAGGCCGCGCGGTACGCGGACCACCTGGTGGCGATGAAATCGGGCCGGGTGGTGGCGCAGGGCCCGCCGGCGGCGGTCGTCACGGCCGACCTGGTCCGCGAGGTCTTCGGCCTCGACTCGATCGTCATCCCCGACCCGATAACGGGCTCCCCCCTGATCGTCCCCACGTCCCCGTGGGGACCACCTTCTTGACGCGCCGCACACCTCTTCGACGCGCCGGACTCCGTCCGGCGGGGGCCCGGCCGGGGTACTCGCCACCGCCGCCCCGGCGTAGGGCGGGGTGCGGGTAGGGGCCCTACGGGGCGAAGTCCCCGCAGCACCCGTCGCCGCTGCGCAGGGCAAAGTCCCCTACCCACCCTTCCACCGTTCCCCGGGCGCTGCCCGGACCCCGGGGCACAAACGCCCGGCGGGCGGGGGGGGGGGAAGCGGCGGGGCCCCGACCCCCGG
>NZ_JBHVYI010000112.1:0-25559 GCF_042880975.1 Streptomyces sp. NPDC058289 | reverse complement strand
GGTGCGTCCGGGCCGCGGTCAGGCCGGATCGGCCTCCTCGTGGCCGGTCAGCTCATGACCGGTGACGGCCCGCGCGTAGGAGCGCAGGGCGGCGATCACTTCGGTGCGCGTGCGCCGGCCGGCGAGCACCTCCATCTGGTAACCGTCCTCCATGGCGACGAAGTTCGCGGCGAGCAGGCGGGGCGGATCCTGGAGCAGGAAATGCCCCTGGGCCTGGCCGAGGACCAAAATGCCGGAGTACACGGCGATCTGGCGTTCCGTCAGGGCGCTGTCGAGCGCCGCCGCCCGGGCGTCGCGCAGGCAGCGCGGCCAGTACTCGAAGAGCAGCCGGGTCAGCGCGTCGTCGGGGCCTCCGGCGACTCCGTGGTCGATGCAGGCCCGCAGTTTGTCGCGGGCGTCGTCGAAGCGGTCCGCGGCTTCCTCGCGCTCCTGACTGTAGCGCTCGATGGCCTGCTGGTAGGTGGAGTGGACGAGGGCGTCCAGATCGCCGTAGTAGAGCACCGCGGCGGGGGTGACCCCGGCCTGGTCGGCGACATCGCGCAGCCGCAGGCCCTCCAGTCCGCGTACCAGTACGGCGCGCTCCACCGCCTTGCCGAGCTCGGTCCGGCGGTTCTCCTTGCCGGACCCCTTCCTGGCTGCCACGCCATGCCCTCCAAACGTTGATCATCTAAATCCGAGTTTAACAATATCGCTCAGACCATTGACGGTCCAGGAAGCCAGGTCTTAAATCTGCGTTTAACGCGGCGTCTCACGCTCGGCGCACCACACCTGCGGCCTCCAGGAGGCATCATGACCAACCCGACCGACACCGGGGCCAGAACCGGGCCGGCGCCCGCCCCCGTCGGCAAGGGGCTGCGCGGCGGCTCCGTGGGCCTGCTCGCCTCCGTCACCCTCGGCCTGTCGTCCGTGGCACCGGCGTACAGCATCGCCGTCACCCTCGGCTTCGTGACGCTCGCCGTGGGAGACCTGGCTCCGGCCGCCCTGCTCCTGGGATTCCTACCGATCCTGCTCACCGCCTTCGCGTTCCGCGAGCTGAACCGCGAGATGCCGGACTGCGGCACCAATTTCGTGTGGACCACCCGCGCCTTCGGGCCGGTGGCCGGCTGGTTCACCGGGGGCTGGGTCGTGATCGTCGCCACCCTCATCGCGATGACCGCCCTGTCCCAGGTCGGCGCCGTGTACCTGTTGAACCTGCTCGGTCTGCACTCCCTCGCCGAGAACGATGTCGTCGTCACGGTGACCGCCCTCCTCCTGCTCGCCGCGTGCACCTTGGTCTCCGTCCGGGGACTGCACCTGGCCGCCTCCGTGCAGTACGTGCTCCTCGGCCTGCAAATGGCGGCCCTGCTCGGCTTCGGCGCGGCCGCCTTCGCCCGCGACGGCGCGGTCACCCCCTCCCTGGACTGGCTCGACCCCAGCGCCTTCGACGGATTCGGACCCTTCGCCGAAGCCGTCCTGCTCTGCCTGTTCATCTACTGGGGGTGGGACTCGCTGCTCGCCGCGAACGAGGAGACCCGGGACGGCGAGCGCGTGGCCGGGCAGGCCGCCGTCCTCTCGACGCTCCTGCTCCTGGGCACCTACCTGTTCACCGCGTTCGCGGCGATCAGCTTCGCCGGTACCGGAACCACGGGTCTGGGCCTCGGCAACCCGGAGAACGCCGCCGACGTCCTCACGACCCTCGCCCCTCCCGTACTCGGCGGGGCACTCTCCAAGGTGATGCAGCTCGCCGTCTGCGTCTCGGCCGTCTCGGCTCTGCTCACCTGCCTCGTCGGCAATTCCCGAGGCACCTTGTCCATGGCCGCCCACGGCGCCCTGCCACGCGCCTTCACTCGGATCCACCCCCGCCACCGCACGCCCGCCTTCGGGACCCTGGCCTGCGGAACGGCAGCGGCCGGCACGCTGATCCTGCTCCGGCTCGTCTCCGCGGACATCCTCGGCGACGCCGTCCTCTGTGTCGGGCTGCTCATCGCCTGCTACTACGGCACCACCGCCCTGAGCTGTGTCTGGTACTTCCGGCGGAGCCTGCGCGATTCCCCGCGCGACCTCCTGCTGCGGGGCCTCCTGCCCCTGCTGGGCGGCCTGCTGATGCTGGCGGCCTTCGTCCGGAGCGCCTACGACATGTACGACCCCGCTTACGGCAGCACCTCCTTCCACGGCGTCGGCGGGGTCTTCCTCCTCGGCGCCGGGTCCCTCGCCGCGGGCGCCCTGGCCCTGCTGATCACCCGCACCCGTTTCCGCCGCTTCTTCCGCGAGGGCCGCACGTCGGTCGCCGCGCTCACCATCACCGAGGACTGACCACACCCATGCGCACTCTCGCCATCGCCGCCCTCCAGACCACGCCCGTGGCCCACGACCTCGAAGCGAGCTGGCAGCGTTTCAGCGACCAGGTCCGCGCCACGCACGAGCTCTTCCCCCACGTCCAGCTCGTCATCGCCCCCGAACTCCTGCTCGCCGCCGAGGGCCCGCTGCTGCGCCCCGCCCCCGACGACTGGATGGAGCGGGCGGCCGTCTCGATCCCCGGACCGCTCACCGACCGGATCTGCGCCCTCGCCAGGGAGACCGAGCTGTGGCTGGTCCCGGGGAGCCTCTACGAGCGCGCGGAGGACGGCCACGTCTACAACACGGCCATAGCGGTCTCGCCCGAGGGCGAGATCGTCGCCCGCTACCGCAAGGTCTTCCCCTGGCAGCCGTACGAAAAGGCCCGCCCCGGCAACGAGTTCACCGTGTTCGACCTCCCCGGCATCGGGCGGGCGGGCCTGGCCATCTGCTACGACGGCTCCTTCCCGGAGACGGTCCGCCAACTCGCCTGGCTGGGAGCGGAGATCGTCATCCAGCCCACCCTGACACCCACCCGGGACCGGGAGATGGAACTGGTCTGCGCCCGCGCCAACGCCTGGACCAACCAGGTCTACGTGGTCAACGTCAACGCCGCCGACCCCGCGGGCGTCGGCGCCAGCGCGATCGTCGACCCCGAGGGCACCGTCCGCCAGCAGGCCGGCCACGGCGAGGAGGTGCTCGTCGACGTACTGGACCTCGACACCGTCACACGGGTGCGCCGCTACGGCTCCACCGGGATCAACCGGCCCTGGAACCAGCTCGCCCGGTACGGGGAATCGATCGCCCTCCCGATGTACGGCGGCGCTGCCTTCCGTACGCCGCACTGGCTGGAGGAGGAGAAGGGGGAGAAGGAGAAGGAGAACCCGACCGCGTAGCCGCCGGGGGCCGAAACCCGGTCGACAGGCGGGCCCCGGCGCGGTGGGACGGCTCGGAACGCGGATCCGACCACGTGATCTACAGGCTGGGCCGGGAGCTGTCCGTCCGGCTCCCCCGCGGACCGGGGGTCGCCGGGCAGGCCGCCAAGGAGGCCGAGGGGCTGCCCCGGCTCGCCCCGCACCTGCCGCTGGCCGTCCCGGTACCGGTGGCATGGGGCAGGCCGGGCTTCGGCTATCCGTGGCCGTGGTCGGTGTCCCGCTGGCCGGACGGTGAGGTGGCGACCGCCGGGGCACTGGCCGACTCCACCACGGCCGCGGTCGCACTGGCCCGGTTCCTCACCGCCCTGCAACGGTTCGCCGCCCCGGACCTCCCGGCCGGGGCCGTACCCGCGGACCTGACGGGCGCTCCGCCGGCCGACCGGGACCGCGCGACGCGGGCCGCCATCGCGGAGGTCTCCGGCGTGTTCGACGCCGCGGCCATGACCGCCCTGTGGGAAGCGGCGCTGGACGCCCCCGGCTGGGACCGGCCTCCGGTCTGGTTCCACGGACCTACACCTTCCACGCCGCGACCGACCCCCGCGTAGCCGCGCAGACCACCCGGCAGATCACCGAGGCGCTCATCGGCTGACCCCTCACCACACCTTGGCGAGGAAGGCGCGGGTGCGGGGGTGCCGCGGGTCGTCCAGGACGGCCCCGGGCGCCCCCTGCTCCACGACGACCCCGTCGTCCATGAACACGACGGTGTCGGCGACCTCTCGGGCGAAGCCGAGCTCGTGGGTGACGACGAGCATGGTGGTTCCGGTGCGGGCCAGGTCCTTGATGACGTCCAGGACCTCGCCGACGAGTTCCGGGTCGAGCGCCGAGGTCGGCTCGTCGAAGAGCAGCACCTTCGGTTCGAGCGCGAGCGCCCGGGCGATGGCCACCCGCTGCTGCTGCCCTCCGGACAGCTGGCGCGGGTAGGCGTCCGCCTTGTCGCTCAGACCCACGCGCTCCAGCAGCCTGCGGGCCGTGTCCCCGGCCGCCTCCCGTGGCCGGCGCAGCACGGACACCGGGGCCTCGACGAGGTTCTCCAGCACGGTGAGGTGCGTGAAGAGGTTGAAGTCCTGGAAGACGAACCCGATGTGCGTGCGCTGTCTCAACACCTCCTTCTCCTTGAGTTCGTACAGTTTGCCGCGATGGCCCCGGTAGCCGATGAGCTCGCCGTCGACGCTGATCCAGCCGCGGTCGACCTTCTCCAAATGGTTGATGGTGCGCAGGAGGGTGGACTTCCCCGAGCCGGAGGGCCCCAGGATCACGGTGACCTCCCCGGCGCGGACCGTCAGATCGACCCCGCGCAGCACTTCCAGGGGTCCGAAGCTCTTGTGGACTCCGCGGACCTCGACCATGGCCGGTCCGGGCACGGGCTCGCTCACGCGTGCTCGGCCGGGTTGATCTGCGAGGTGTCGATCGCGGAGGGCGTGGTGCCCCACTTCTTCAGGATCCGTGCGTACGTGCCGTCCTTGATCAGCTCGTTGACGGCGGCCTGGAAGGCCGGGGTCAGTGGAGATCCCTTCTTGAAGGCGAAGCCGACGTCGAGGCGGTGGTATTCGCCGAGGAAGGTGGTCTGCGCGGCGGGTTGTGCGGCCTGGTGGCGCAGGCCGTTGATCGTCGACATGACGACGTCGATCCGGCCCTGCTGGAGGGCGGTGGTCACGGCCCCGGCCTCGGAGAAGACCTTGACCTCGTACGGCTTCTTCCCGGCTGCGGCGCAGACCTCCTTCTGCGCGTTCAGGGTCTTCTCGAAGGTCGTGCCGGCGCCGGTGCCGATGGTCAGTCCGCACAGCTGCGCGAGGTCGGAGACCTGCCCGGTCAGTGCGGTGTTGCCCGTCCGGACCGCGAAGCCCTGGCCGTCGTTGATGTAGGTGACGAAGTCGACGGACTTCAGGCGTTCGGTGGTGACGCCGAAGTTGCCCGTACCGACGTCGTACTTGCCGCTGCCGAGGGCGGGGAGGATCGTCTCGAAGGAGGCGTCCTGGCGCTCCAGCTTCAGGCCGAGGACCTTGGCCACCGCGGCGGCGATGTCGATGTCCTGGCCGGCGGGCGGCTTGTCCTGTCCGTTGGGGTAGTACGCGGACGGAGGGGATCCGACGGAGCCGCCGAGCCGCAGGCTGCCCGCCTTGCGGACCTCGGCGGGGAGCAGGGCGGCGATCGACTCCACGGCCCGAACCCCGGCGACCGGATCGTCGGCCGGCGCGGGCGAGGCCAGGGCGCCGGCCACCGGAGGGGATCCCTCGCCGGAGCCGCAGGCCGTCAAGGTGGCCAGCAGAGGGAGGGGCAGGAGCACGAGTGCGGTGCGCAGGCGACCTCGGAGCACGCTCGCGCGCCGGCTCATCCGCGCACCGCCGTCAGGGTCTGGCCGGGAGAGCCGGCCTCGGGCCGGGTACGGCGTACGGCGTCCTGGCCGGCGCCTTCCCGAGCGGCACCTTCCCGGGCGGCGGTTTCCCGGGCGGCGTCCCGCTTCGCGACCTCCTCGCGGACGAGCGGGATCACGTACCGGCCGAAGTCGACGGCGTCGCCGAGCAGGTCGTAGCCGCGGGCCGACAGGATGTCCACGCCGAGGTCGTAGTAGTCCAGCAGCGCCTGGGCCACCGTCTCCGGGGTGCCGACCAGGGCGTTGGAGTTGCCCGCGCCGCCGGTGGCGGCGGCGGTCGGGGTCCACAGCGCCCGGTCGTAGCGCTCCCCCGCCTCGGCGATGGCGATCAGGCGCTGCGATCCGGTGTTCTGCGGCGCAGCGGCCTCCGACACCCCGTTGCGGTGGCGCTGTACGGTCCCTGCCCGCCTGCGCTGCTTGATGGCGCCCACCGTGCGGTGGGCCTTCTCCCAGGCCAGCTCCTCGGTCGGGGCGATGATCGGCCGGAACGCGACCTGGATGCGGGGCGCTTCGGTGCGGCCCGCCGCCCGCGCCGCGGCCCGTACGGCCTCGATCTGCTGGGCCGTCTGCTCCAGGGGCTCGCCCCACAGGCAGTAGATGTCCGCCTCCGCACCGCCGGCCGCGTAGGCGGCGGGCGAGGAACCGCCGAACGAGACGTTCGGGCGCGGCTGCTGGACGGGGAACACGTCGCTGACGAAGTCGTGGAAGCGGTAGTGCTCTCCCTCGTGGTCGAAGGCCCCGTGGGTGGTCCAGATCTTCTTGACGATGCGGATGTACTCACGGGTGCGGGCGTAGCGCTCGTCCTTGCCGAGGACGTCGCCTTCGCGGCCCTGCTCGTGGTCGTTGCCGCCGGTGATGAAGTGCACGGCCAGCCGGCCGCCGCTGATCTGGTCGAGGGTCGCGAAGGTCTTGGCGGCGAAGGTGGGGTAGGAGACGTTGGGCCGGTGGGCCAGCAGGATCTGCAGGCGGTCCAGCCTGCTCGCGACGTACGCGGCGGCCGGCGCCGGGTCCGGACTGCCGGAGCCGTAGGCGAACAGGACTCGGTCCCAGCCGTGTTCCTCGTGCGCCCCGGCGAGCCGGAGCGTGTACTCCTTGTCGAAGGCGGCGCCGGATCGTGCGGTGGTTTCGGAGCCGTCGTTGGTGGCGGCTATGCCGAGGAACTCCACGGGCATGGGTGTGGCCTTTCGGAAGGTGCGGCGGAACGCACCGGGGCAGGATGGACCGCCCCCGGCACGGCCGTGCGTGACGATCTGCCAGATCCGTCAGCGGCACGGCGGCAGGGCGGAGTGGAACGGGGCTGAGGCTGGGGCGGGAACAGCAAGGCATGACGGTGCAGGCGTGACGACGCGGGGCGTCGGAAGCAGGTGCGGCGGCAGCGCGCGTCCGGGTTCACGGCAGCCCGCCCTTGCGGCGGTCACGGCCCGCACGGCGGCTGCGTCAGAGGAGAGCTCGGCCCGCGACGGGGTAACCGAGGGAGGGAAGGGCCGGTCGGACGGCCCGCTGCCGCGTCAGGCGCAACAGGCTGCGGACCACACCCGACCGAAGTCGATGTAGTCGCGCGAGACCAGGCGCTGATGGGCGTTCATGCGACTACTTGAACAGGACGAAGCGCTCTGCGTCAAGCAAGGGACCGGATGCCGGACGAGCCCGACTGCCGCCGGACCGCGCACGGTTGACACGTCCGTGCGGTGGACGCATACGATCGGCGGCGGACCGGCTCCGCCGTGCGCGGAAGCCGGTCCGGCCGTGTTGAGGGACACGGCGAGCGTGACGACGACCGTTCCAGGCAGTCCGGCAGCCCATGAGTCAGGCAGTCCGGCAGTCCGGCAGTCCGGCATGCGCACCGATTCCGTGCCGCGCCCGCGATCCCTCCCACCCCGGAGCACCTCCATGACCACCGCTTCCGATGTCTCCGACACACCGCGCCTGTCCGCCGCGGCCCACGGGTACGCCCCCGGCGCCGAGCCACCGCCCATCGTGCCGCGCCGGCGCGTCGGACGCCGGCTGTCCGCCGCCGCCGCACTGCTGGTCTTCGCGCTGGTGCTGGCCTCCGTCGTGCGCAACGACGCCTTCCAATGGGGCTTGGTGGGCAGGTACTTCACCACTTCCGCCGTGCTCGACGGGCTGCTCCTGACCCTCTGGCTGACCGGCGTGGTGATGGTGCTGGGGTTCCTGTTCGGCACCGTCCTCGCCGTGATGCGGCTGTCGGCCAACCCGGTGCTGCGCACCCTGAGCTGGGGCTACGTGTGGATCTTCCGGTCCACACCGCTGCTGGTCCAGCTGCTGTTCTGGTTCAACATCGGCGCCCTGTACCCGACGCTCGGCCTGGGCATCCCCTACGGCCCCCAGCTCTTCACCGTCTCCACGGTGAACCTGCTCGGCCCGACCCTCACCGCCGTCATCGGCTTGACGCTGCACGAGACCGCGTACGCCGCCGAGGTGGTCCGCGGCGGCATCCTCTCCGTGGACCCCGGCCAGACGGAGGCCGCGCAGGCACTGGGGCTGAGCAGGCGTCGCACGCTGTGCCGGATCGTGGTTCCGCAGGCGATGCGCTCGATCGTGCCGACCGCCGGAAACATGCTCATCGGCACGCTCAAGGGCACCAGCATCGTGAGCGTGCTGGCCGTGCACGACCTGCTGTATTCGGTGCAGTTGGTCTACAACCAGACCTACCAGGTCATCCCGCTGCTGATGGTGGCCACCGTCTGGTACGTCGCCGTCACGACCGTGCTGAGCGCGGGCCAGTACTACGTCGAGCGGCACTACGCGCGCGGCAGCTCGCGGGGTCTTCCGCCCACACCTCTGCGGCTGCTGCGCGTCCGGCTGGCCGGCCTGCGCGGCCGTCTGAACTCGGTGACCGCACCCGGTGACCGCTGAGTTTCATTTCACGAACAGGCGTTGTGTGTACGGCGGATGAAATCGGAACACGATTTCACGCATTCCGATATCCAGGCCGTTGACACCCCTTCTGCGGGCTGCCTAGCTTACGCCGCAGACAAAGAGATATCGGCGGCCTCTCCAGTCCTGCTTGACGGCTGCTTTTCGATTCTGCGCCTATTCGAAGCCGTGGAGTGTCCTTGACCGAATCACTGCTCCTCTCCGCGCCCGCCGGCCCTTCCGGGCCGCCCGGGCCGGCCGAGCGGGTCCTCCCGCTGCGCCGGCCGGGGCGGTGGGTCGCCGGCATCGTCGTCCTGGTGCTGGTCTCGCAGGCCGCCCACGGGCTGATCACCAATCCCTTCTACCAATGGGACCGGTTCGCGTACTGGTTCGCCCGCCCGGTGATCCTGGACGGGCTGCTCATCACCCTCCAGGTGGCCGCGTACAGTGCGGTCCTCGGCCTGGCCGGCGGCATCCTGCTGGCCCTCGGACGGCTCTCGGGCAGCCCGGTACTGCGGTCGGTGAGCTGGACCTACATCTGGCTCCTGCGTTCCGTGCCGCTGATCGTCGTCCTGCTCTTCCTCTACAACCTCAGCGCCCTGTACCCCACCCTCAGCATCGGCATCCCGTTCGGCCCCGCCTTCCTGACCTTCGACGAGTCGCGGCTCGCCACCGACATGGCGGTCGCGGTGGTCGGACTGAGCCTGAGCGAGGCCGCGTACGCCGCCGAGATCGTCCGGGCCGGCGTGCTCTCCGTCGACCCGGGCCAGCACGAGGCGGCCGCGTCCCTGGGCCTGCCCAAGCGGTACCAGTTCGCCAGGATCGTCTTCCCGCAGGCGCTCCGCTCCATCGTGCCGTCCTACGTCAACCAGCTGATCGGCCTGCTCAAGGCCACCTCACTGGTCTTCTACGTGTCGCTGCTCGACCTGTTCGGCTCGGCGCAGAGCCTGGCCAGCACCTATCCCGGCGACGTGGTGCCGCTGCTGCTGGTGGCGACCGTCTGGTACGTGGTCCTCACCAGTCTGGTCTCCGTAGTGCAGTACTACGTCGAGCGGTACTACGCCCGCGGAGCGCTGCGCACCCCGGCGCCCGCTCCCCTCCAGCGGGCCCGGGCGGGCGTGCGCGACCTGCGGATCCGCTACCGGAAGGAGACGGCCCGATGACCGGGAACGCGAGCACCGCCACCGCCACCACCGCGCGGCCGGCCGCCATCGAGGTGCACGACGTGCACAAGTGGTTCGGCGGCCGGCGGGTCCTCGACGGGGTGAGCCTGACCGTCGCGCCCGGCACGGTCACCGTGATCCTGGGGCGCTCCGGATCCGGCAAGTCGACCCTGTTGCGGGTCCTCAACCACTTGGAGAAGCCCGAGGCAGGCCACGTCAGCATCGGGGGCGAGCTGATCGGCGTCCAGCGGCACGGGGGCCGGCTCAAGGAGCTGAGGGAACGGACGATCCTCGCCCAGCGCGGCCGGATCGGCTTCGTCTTCCAGAACTTCAACCTCTTCCCGCACCTCACCGTGCTGGGCAACGTCGCCGCCGCCCCGGTCGCCACCGGCAAGCTGTCCCGGCCGCAAGCGCAGGCCTTGGCGCAGGACCTGCTGCGCCGCGTCGGGCTCGGGGACCGCGGCGGCGCCTACCCGCGGCAGCTGTCCGGCGGGCAGCAGCAGCGGGTGGCCATCGCCCGGGCGCTCGCCCTGCGGCCGGGGGTCATCCTCTTCGACGAGCCCACCTCGGCGCTCGACCCCGAGCTGGTCGGCGAGGTGCTCTCCGTGATCAAGGACCTGGCCACCGGGGGCACCACCCTCGTGATCGTGACCCACGAGATCGGCTTCGCCCGCGAGGTCGCCGACGAGGTCGTCTTCCTCCACGAGGGCCGCATCGTCGAACAGGGCTCGCCCGCGCAGGTGCTGGACCACCCCGCGCACCCGCGCACCCGGGAGTTCCTCAGCAAGGTGCTCTGACGAGCCGGCCACGCCCTCCGCCGCATCACCCCGCGCCGCGTCGACTTCCCTTGCTCCGGCCTTCCCAGCTCCGGCCTTCCCAGCTCCGGCTTTCCCAGCTCCGGCCTCCCTTCCCTCACCCTCCGTTCCTCGACCTTCCCCGCATCGCCGCACACCCGAAAGGCAACGCCATGCAACGCCCGTCCCTCCTGCGCAACAGACTCGTCCGCGGCCTCGGCGCCACGACCGCCGCCGTCGCCCTCGCCGCCGGGCTCACCGCGTGCGGCGGCGACGCGAAGGCCACCGGCACGGCACCGGTCTCGGACAAGGTGACCATCGGCGCCTTCTCCAACGGAGCCGCGCAGCAGGCCGAGCTGTCCGTCCCGGTCGTCGAGTCCCTGCGCGCACAGCTCCCGAAGGCCGTGCGCGACCGTGGTGAGCTGGTCATCGGGGTCGGCGCCCTGCCCGCCGGCTTCCCGCCCCTCGCCTTCGTCGGCACCGACCAGAAGACCCTCACCGGCTCGGAGCCCGACCTCGGCCGCCTCGTCGCCGCGACCCTTGGCCTGAAGCCCGTGGTGAAGAACTCCACGTGGGAGAACCTCTTCGTCGGCATCGACAGCGGCAAGGTCGACGTGGCCTTCTCCAACGTCACGGTCACCGAGGAGCGCAAGAAGAAGTACGACTTCGCGTCCTACCGGCAGGACAACCTGGCCTTCGAAGCGCTGAAGGAAAACACCTGGGAGTTCGGCGGCGACTACCGCAACCTGGCGGGCAAGACGGTGTCCGTCAGCAAGGGAACCAACCAGGAGAAGATCCTCCTGGAGTGGCAGAAGAAGCTCCAGTCCGAGGGCAAGGACATCACGGTCAAGCACTTCCCCGACGCCAACAGCGTCTACCTGGCGCTGAGCGGCAAGAAGATCGACCTCAACTTCGGCCCGAACCCTTCGATCGCCTACCACATCACCCAGACCGCGAGCAGCAACGCCCCGACGCGCAACGCCGGTTCGTTCTCCGGTGCCGGCGAGACCCTCCAGGGGCTGATCGCCGCGACCGCGAAGAAGGACAGCGGACTGGCCGAGCCCGTGGCCCGGGCCATCAACCACCTTGCCGGGAGCGGCCGGTACGCGCAGCTCCTCACCGCGTGGAACCTCTCCAACGAGGCCGTGACCACCGCGCAGGTGAACCCGCCCGGGCTGCCCGCGACCAACTCCTGACCCCGCGGCCGTCCCCGGCCCGGGCATCCCACGGAAGGCGGGTTCCGCCCCCATGCCCACCACCAGCCCCAGCCCAGCCCCCAGTTCTGCCACCAGTCCGGTGATTTCAGGGACCCCGGCGATCCCGCACGTCCTCGACAACCCGGCCTGGGCCGCGCTGTCCGGCCCGCACGCAGGCTTCGCCGTGCGGGCCGGCGGCCACGCCGCCCGCTACGCCCCGGACGTCGCCGTGTTCTCCGCGGTCGCCGATCCGGCCGACCCCCGGTCCTGGGACGCGCTGCGCTCCCTGGCCGGCCCCGACCGGGTCGTCTCGCTCTCCGGGGTGCTGACGCCGCCCCGCGGGTGGGAGACCGTCTGGTCCACGCAGGGGGTCCAGCTGGTCGACACCTCGCTGCGCGCCGAGCCCGCCCCCGAGGCGGTGCGGCTCGGGCCGGCGGACGTGCCCGAGGTCCTGGAGCTGATCGAGCTGACGAAGCCGGGGCCCTTCCTGCCCCGCACCATCGAACTGGGTACGTACCTGGGCATCCGCCACCGGGGCCGGCTGGTGGCCATGGCCGGGGAGCGGCTGCGCCCGCCCGGCTGGACGGAGATCAGCGCGGTCTGCACCCATCCCGACTTCCGTGGCAGGGGCCTGGCCACGCGCCTGGTCCGCGCGGTCGCGGCGGGTGTCAGGGACCGGGGAGACGTACCGTTCCTCCACACGGCCGCCGAGAACACCCGGGCGATCCGCCTCTACGAGTCGATCGGTTTCACCGTGCGCCACAGGCCCTTTTTCCTGGCCTTCCGGGCGCCGGGCAGCGCGGATGACATTGCCGCCACACAGATTTGATTCTGCCGCATCGCATTTCACACTCCCGTCATTCAGCGGCCCTGATTTCGGGCATGCCCCTTTCGATAGGAGCGAGATTGAAGTTCCTGGCCATCACCCTGATCACGGACGGCACGGACCCGGCGACCGGCGCCCCGACCCCCACGCGCGAGCGCTTCCGGCAGGTGGTCTCCGCCGCCCTGCAGGCGGAGGAGCTCGGCTTCGACGGGTTCGGGGTCGGCGAGCGCCACGAGCGGCCGTTCCTGTCGTCCTCGCCGCCCGTGGTGCTCTCCCATATCGCGGCCCTGACCCGGAAAATCCGGCTGTACACCGCCGTGACCACCCTGAGCCTGCTGGACCCGGTGCGGGCGTACGAGGACTACGCCACGCTCGACCACCTCAGCGACGGCCGGCTCGAATTGATGATCGGCAAGGGGAACGGCACCGCGCAGCGCGCGCTGTTCGACGTGAGCTCCGAGGACCAGTGGGAGCGCAACTCCGAGGGCTACGAGCTGTTCCGGCGGATCTGGAGCGAGGACAAGGTGACGGCGCGGCCGCGCTTCCGGCCCGCGCTGACCGGCGCCGAGGTACTGCCCCGGCCGTACCAGAAGACGCTGCGCGTGTGGCACGGCAGTGCCACGAGCCGGGAGTCCGTGGATCTCGCGGCGCGCTACGGCGATCCGCTCTTCTCCGCCAACGTCACCCATCCGATCGGCCCGTACGCCGCACTGATCCGCCACTACCGCGAGCGCTGGGAGCACTACGGACACGATCCGGCCCGCGCGGTCGTGGGCGCGGGCACGGCGGGCTTCCACACGGCCCCCACCTCGCAGGGTGCGGTGGCCGCGTACCGGCCGGCGTTCGCGCGGCACCTCGCCGCCCACGCGGCGCAGGGCCTGGATCCGGTGTTCGCGACCCTGGAGGACTTCGTCGAGCGCAGCTCGGCCCTGATCGGCAGCCCCGCGCAGGTGATCGAGAAGGTGCACCGCTACCACGAGGAGTTCGGCCACACGGTCCTGCACCTCATGGCCGAGCCGGGCGGCCTCACCGAGGCCCAACACCGCGGCTCCCTCGCACTGTTCCAGTCGGAGGTCGCCCCGGTGCTGCGCAGCTCGATCCCGGACCCCGCGTTCGCCTGAGGTGACGAAGGACTGTTGACAGAAGCATCCCCCTGAACCACCCTTTCACTACTTGCCTAGTGAAAGGGTGGTGTCGTCGTGTTGGAGTACCGCATCGACCGGCGCAGCGGCATCGCCACGTACCTGCAGATCGTCCAGCAGACCAAACAGGCCCTGCGCCTCGGGTTGTTGGAGCCCGGGGACAAGCTGCCGACGGCACGCGAAGTCGTCGAGGCCACCGCCATCAACCCGAACACCGTCCTCAAGGCCTACCGCGAGCTGGAGCGCGAGGGTCTCGTCGAGGCGAAGCGGGGACTGGGCACCTTCATCCGCAAGTCCCTGGGCGGCGCCCCGGCGGAATCCCCGCTGCGCGCCGAACTCGCCGACTGGGCACGGCGGGCGCGGCAGGCCGGGATGGAGCGGGACGACGCGGTCGCGCTCTTCTCGGCCGTACTGGAAGAGCACTTCAAGGGGGACGAAGACGTATGACGCACATGGTGATCGAGGCGGAGGGCCTCGGCCTGCGCTACGGACGCCGGGGAAGGTGGGCGCTGCGCGACTGCTCCTTCCGGCTGCCCGAGGGCCGGGTCTGTGCACTCGTAGGACCCAACGGGGCGGGAAAATCGACCCTGTTGGCCATCGCCGCCGGGCTCGTGTCCCCGACGGAGGGTTACCTCCGCTCGGTCCCGCGCGAGGAACTGGCCTTCGCAGCCCAGGAGAAGCCGCTCTACCCGCAGCTCACCGTCGGCGAGACGCTGCGCATGGGCAGCGAACTCAACCCCGGTCGCTGGGACGCGAGTAGGGCGGAGCAGATCGTGGAGGCGGGGGACCTCGACCCGCACGCCAAGGTCCGTACGCTCTCCGGCGGCCAGCGCACCCGGGTCGCCCTGGCCCTGGCCCTCGGCAAGCGCCCGAGCCTGCTCCTGCTCGACGAGCCGATGGCTGATCTCGACCCGCTCGCCCGGCACCGGCTGATGGGCACGCTGATGGCCGACGCCGCCGAGAACGGCACCTCCGTGGTGATGTCCTCGCACATCCTCACCGAGCTGGAGGGCGCCTGCGACCACCTCCTGCTCGTCGACGGCGGACGGATCCGCCTCTCCGGCCCCATCGACGAGGTCGGCGCGGCGCACCTGCTGGTCACCGGCCCCGCCGCGGCCCGCGAGGAACTCTCCGCACACACCGTCGTCGAGGCCCGTACGACGGGCCGTCAGCTCACGGCGCTCGTACGGCCGCGGGGCCCCGTCGACAGCGGCACCTGGCAGACCACCCACCCGTCACTGGAGGAACTCTTGCTCGCCCATCTGCGCGCGCCCGAAGCCCCGGCGTTCGCCGTGAACGCCGTCACCGAAGGGGCGTCGGCATGAGCACGCTGACGCTGAAGGGGCCGTACTGGGTGGCGGTCCGCCAGCACCGCCGGGTGCTGTGGGCGGTGCCCGCGCTGGTGGGCGCGAGCCTCGCCGCGACGGTCGCACTGCGGGCCTGGAGCGGGAACTCGGAATCCGACCGGATGGACATGTCGACCGAGTACTACGCGTGGGAGCTGTTCCGGCTCTGCGTGATGTACGCGGGCAACACGATCCTGTTCCTTCCCCTGCTCGTGGGAGCCTTCGTCGCGGGTCCGATGGTCGCCCGGGAGCTGGAGAGCGGAACCTGGCGGCTCGCCCTCACCCAATCGACGACGGCGAAGGCCTGGCTCGGCTCGAAGGTCCTGGTCGCGGCCGTGGTCTCCGCGCTCGGTTCGGTCGCCCTGATCGGGGTGTACCGCCTGGGCTGGTCGCGGGTGAGCGGATCCTGGCAGCTCCACTGGGCCGACCGGGGCCCGTACGAGGCCACCGGCCCGGTACTCATCGGCTACTGCCTGCTCGGAGTGGCCCTGGGCGCCCTGGTCGGCCAACTGGTCCGGCGGACGCTGCCCGCCATGGCGGTCACGGGTCTCCTCACGGGCCTCGTGCTGCTGATCCTCGGCGCGCTGCGCTGGTCCTTCCTGCCCGTGACGACGGCGACCGCGCCCTACCCGAGCAACACAAGTCCGCGGATGCCCGGCTCCGCCTTGATGATGGACACCGGCTACCTCAATTCCAAGGGTGAGCGCCTTTCCGAGAACTCCTGCTTCAACCCGACGGACCCGGCGGCCGGCTGCCCCGCCGACCTGCACATCACCGCCCGGTACCTGGACTTCCACCCGGCCTCGCACCATTGGCCGACCCAGCTCATCGAGACCTCCATCCTGCTCGCCCTGGCCGCCGCCGTCCTCTACGCCGCCTACCGCCTGGTGCACGCCCGGCACCCCTAGGCGACCCGGGCGGGCCGAACGACCCGGCCGGTTCCGGGGCCGAAAGGCCCTGGCCGGCCGGGACATCCGCGTCCCCGGTGAAGACCATCGCCGCTGGTCAGCGCCGTGCCACGGGCTGTCCACTGGAGGGAGGTCCGCGAGGCAGGAGAAGGCCATGTCCGAAGAGAAGAGGGGCTTCTGCACCCTCTGCAAGTCGCGCTGCGGTGCGATCTTCACCATCGAGGACGGCCGGCTGACCGGCGTGCGACCGGACCCCGACCATCCGACCGGCACGGCGATGTGCCCCAAGGGCCGCTCCGCCCCCGAGATCGCGCACAGCACCCGGCGGCTGACCACCCCGCTGCGCCGGACCAACCCCAAGTCCGACCCGGACCCGGGCTGGGTGCCGGTCTCCTGGGACGAGGCGATGGCGGAGATAGCCGAGAAGATCGGGACGATCGCCGCCGAGACCGGCCCCGAATCGGTGGCCTTCGCCGTGGCCACGCCCTCGGGAACCATGGTCTCGGACGCCACCGAGTGGATCGAGCGCTTCGTACGCCGCTTCGGCAGCCCGAACACCGTGTACAGCGCGGAGATCTGCAACTGGCACAAGGACGTCGCGCACGCCTTCACCTTCGGCTCGCCGATCCCGCCGCCCGACTACGCGAACGCGGACCTCGCCCTGCTGTGGGGCTTCAACCCGGCCAAGACCTGGCTCGCCCAGTCCGCCGCCCTCTCCGCCGCCCAGGCGACCGGCACGAAGCTCGCCGTCGTGGACCCGCGCCGCTCGACCAGCGCACTGCGGGCCGACCACTGGCTGCGGGTCCGGCCCGGCACCGACGCCGCGCTCGCCCTGGGCCTGGCCCACCTGCTCATCGCCGACGAGGGCTACGACGAGGCCTTCGTCCGCGCCTGGACCAACGCTCCCCTCCTGGTCCGCGCCGACACCGGACGGTTCCTGCGCGCGGAGGAGCTCCCGGGCACGCCCCGGGAACGCCCGGGCTTCGCCGTCTTCGACGAGGAAACCGGCCGGGCCGAGGCGTACGACACCGCGCGCGCCGCCGACCGCCCGGAGCGCTTCGCGCTGCGCGGCACCCGCCCGATCGCCCTCCGCGACGGCTCGGTCGTCGACTGCGCGCCGGCCTTCGAGCAGTACGCCGACGCCTGCGCGGCCTGGCCGCCCGCCCGGGTCGCGGCCACCACGTGGATCCCCGAGCGGGAGATCCGCGCCCTCGCCGCCGAGATCGCGGCCGCCCCGTCGGTCACCTACTACGGGTGGACCGGAGTGGGGCAGAGCGCGAACGCCGCGCAGACCGAGCGGGCGCTGGCCACCCTCTACGCGCTGACCGGCTCCTACGACACCCGCGGCGGCAACCACGTCGCCCCCGCCCCGCCCTACAACCCGGCCACGTCGGTCGCCCGGTTCGCTCCCGAGCAGCGCGCCAAGGCCCTCGGCCTCGACAAGCACCCGCTGGGCCCGCCCGCCTCCGGCTACATCAACTCCGGGGACCTGTGCACGGCCATCGAGACCGGCCGCCCCTACCCGGTCCGCGCCCTCATCGGCTTCGGGTCCAACCTCGTCGTCGCCCAGCCCGACTCCGACCGCACCGCACGGGCGCTGGGCGCACTCGCCTTCCAGGTCCACCTGGACCTCTTCCACAATCCGACCAGCACGAGCGCCGACCTCGTCCTGCCGGTCAACAGCTCCTACGAGCACGAGGCCCTGCGCTTCGGCTTCGAGTTCAGCCACCGGGCCCAGGAGCAGGTCCAGCTCCGGCCACGCATGGTCGAGCCGCAGGGCGAGTCCCGCAGCGACACCGAGTTCGTCTTCGATCTGGCCTGCCGCCTGGGCATGGGAGCGGAGTTCTTCGACGGGGACATCGAGGCCGCCTGGAACTGGCAGCTCGAACCCCTCGGCCTGACCGTCGAGGAGCTGCGCCGGCAGCCGGGCGGCGTCCGGGTGCCCCGCGAGGAGGCCTACCGCAAGTACGCCGCACCCGTGGCGGGCGACAGGGGCGGCGACGAGGACGGGGTGACCGGCTTCGCCACGCCCACCCGGCGCGTCGAGCTGTACTCCGAGCGGCTGTTGGAGCACGGCTACCCGGCGGTGCCCGAGCACCACGACCCCGCCCCCACGGACGCCGCGTACCCCCTCGTGCTGACCTGTGCCAAGCACGGGTACTTCGTCCACAGCCAGCAGCGTTCCCTGACCTCGCTGCGCCGCCGGGCGACCGACCCCTCGGTGGACCTGCACCCGCAGACCGCCGCCGCCCACGGAATCGGCGAGGGCCAGTGGCTGGAGCTCGCCACGCGCCGCGGCTCCATCCGGCTGCGCGCCCGCTTCGACGACTCCCTCCACCCTTCCGTCGTCGTCGGCGAGTACGGCTGGTGGCAGGACGCCACCGACCTCGCCCTCCCCGGCGCCGACCCGACGTCATCCACGGGCAGCAACTTCAACCGGCTCGTCGACCACACCGAAACCGACCCCCTGAGCGGCTCCGCCCCGCTGCGGTCCGCCGCCTGCCGGATCGGCCCGGTGGCAGGTGACGGCTCCTGGCTCGGGACCCGCCCCTTCACCGTCTCGGCCCTCACCGAGGTGAGCCCCGGCATCCGCGGCCTGCGGCTGACCCCCGAGGACGGCGGAGCCCTCCCCGACTACCGGCCCGGCCAGCACCTGACCGTGCGCGCCGAGCACCCGGACGGCACCCTCCAGGACCCCGCGGACGGACGCAGCTACTCCCTCACGGGACCCGCCCTCGCGACCGGCCGCACCGACTACGGGCTGGCCGTGCGCCACATCCCCGGCGGAGCCTTCTCCACGCGGATCCACGAGGAGCTCCGGGTCGGCGACCGGCTCCACCTGGCGAACCCGGGAGGCGTGTTCGCCGTCCCGACGCACACCGACAACCCGGTCGTGCTCCTGGCCGGCGGCATCGGGATCACCCCGTTCCTCAGCTACCTCGAAACCCTCGCGGCCACCGGCGGCACGGTCCCCGAGGTCGTCCTGCACTACGGCAACAACAACGCGGCCGACCACCCCTTCCGGGACCGGCTGCGCGAACTGGCCACCCGCATACCGGCGCTGACGGTCGTCGACCACTACGCCGCTCCCGGTACGGAGGACGTCCTCGGCCGCGACCACGACCGCACCGGGTTCATCACGATCGAGGACATCGATCCCGGTCTCATCGAGCGGCGGGCCCGCTTCTACATGTGCGGGCCGCAGCCCATGCTCGACGCCCTCACCGGCGCCCTGATCGCGCGCGGTGTCCCGCGCTTCGAGGTGTTCAGCGAGAAGTTCCGCCCGGCCCGGCGGGAGGTGACCGTGCCCGACGACGCCGAGTACACCGTCACCTTCGCCCGGTCCGGACGCAGCGCCGTCTGGCGCAAGAACGACGGCCCGCTCCTCGCCCTCGGCGAGGCGGCCGGGGTGTCCATGCCGAGCGGCTGCCGGGTCGGGCAGTGCGAGAGCTGTGCCTGCAGCGTGCTGAAAGGCACGGCCGCGCACCTGGTGGCCCCCTCGGAGGACCTGCCCGACACCGACGTCCTGACCTGCCAGTCCCTGCCGACGTCGGACCTGGTGCTCGACGTCTGAGCCGGAGCCGTCAGGAAACGGTGTTCTCCTTCTCCTCCAGCCCCTCCAGGCTGTCCATGAAGGAGGAGACGGAGAACACCGCGCGCCCGGGGCCGGCCGGGCCGTAGCCGGGCGGGGAGCTCAGGCCGAACTCCTCCAGCGTCGCCCGGTAGGTCTCCAGCAGGCGGACGTGGTACTCGAGGGGCGCGCCCAGCGGATTGGCCTTGCCGAGCGGGGTCGTCGGCTCCGGGCACCAGGTGGTGAAGCGCGGGACGACACCGTGCGACATGAAGAACCGCAGGCCCTCCTGGGTGGACGCGATCGCCTCGCTCACCTTGGTGAACCCGAAGGGCTCCGCCATCTCGATGCCCGCCACGAAGTTCGGGATCACGTTGCGCGGGCCGAACACCTCCGTGGAGTCCAGGATCCTGCGGTGCCATTCGTCGCGGCCGACGTAGCGCTCCTTGCCCGGGCAGTGGAGCTTGAACAGGTACTCGTCCCACACCTCGAAGTTGGGGTGGTAGATCTTGACGCCGTGGTCGTGGAAGCGCTGCACGGCGTCGCGGGGCAGGGCCTGTGCGACGACCTTGCCGGTCCAGCGGCCGGGGAAGCGCTCCTCGATGGCCTTCGCGTACTGGCCGTAGAAGTCGGCCTCGTCACGGCCGCCGACCTGGGAGGTGATCGAGCCGCCCGTGAGGGTGTAGGCCCGGGAGATGCCCGCGGTGTCGTACCGGTCGATGATCTCCAGCGCCTCCAGCACCTCCTCGACCGGCTTCACCCCGGTGTAGGGGCGGCCGGCCGCCTTGTGCTGGCGCCAGTTGTGGTTGATGTCACAGAACTGGCACTCCTCCTTGGCGCCGAAGTACTGGCACACCCGGAAGACCGTCAGGTAGATGAGGTAGCCCCACTGGATGGTCGGCGCGACCTCCATGACCGACTTGCCGTTCGACAGCTTGTGCCGGTAGTACTCCGGCATCGGCGGCAGGCCGACGTCCGCGATCCGTACGCCGTCCAGGTACAGGCCGAGCGCGCCGTCCTCCCCGCCGCGCACCACGTACGGGGAGTCCGGGTTGACCCGTACGGAGACCACGGTGCGGCGCAGTTCGTACGGGCCGCCCGTGAGCACGATCTCCTCGGGGGGCCGGTTCAGCGCGGCGGCGCCGAGCTCCGGGAGGGTGCGGTGGTCGAAGGAGAAGATGAAGTACGACTTCGGCTTGACGTCGCCCGAAGCACCGTCTGCGCCTCCGCTGAGCGCGGACTCGTCGAAGGCCATGCCGCCCCGCAGGAGGTCTTCCTTGATCACGGCTTCCCGGGGCACGTGCGGGAAGCGCCCCATCAGGTCCTCGATCAGCGCGGTACGGCTGGGACTCTCCATCTGCGGCTCCATTCCAGGCTCTTGCCGGTCCGCGGCGGTCCGCCCCCTTGGCGTTCCGCGCGTCGCGGCGGTGATCTCACTGTAATGAGGGCGGCCGGGCCCCGGCGCAGCGGCTCCTCGACGGCTCCTCAGGGCGTGAGCCGGCCCGGCGCTCCGCCGGCAGACCCTGCCGCCGCGCTGGACTCCGCCTGCCCGACCATCGTGATCGGCGCCGACGGCTACGTGGTCACCCTCTGCACCACCATTTTCGGGCAGACCCCGACCGTGCACCTGCTGGATCCCGGGAGCGGGGCCGACCTGGCCTCGCTTCCCCTGCCCAAGGGCAGCCTGTTCGGCGGTGTCCACTCCTACCTCGACAACAACGACCGGCTGGTCGCCGTGGACGGGAACAACAACCTCGTCCGCATCGGCCACCACCGCACCGGCAGCGGCAGGCGGCTGGGCGTTGACGGTCGACCAGTCCACCCCGCTCGCGGGCGCCGTGCCGGCCGGCGACAACATCGTGGGCCTGTCCCCCGCCTGGAACGGCAAGGTCTGGTTCGCCACCACCGGCGGCGTGATCGGAACCGCGGACACGGACACCGACACGGTCCGCACCCTCGCCACCGGAGCGCAGCTCACCAGCTCGTTCCTGGGGATCGGGCTGGTCTACAACCCGCCACGGATGACCGGTACCACGGGCCCGGACGGCACCCTCTATCAGGGCACCGAGACCGGCGTGGTCCGGATCACCAACGGGTGAGCGCCGTGAGTGTGGGTGTGGTCGGGGGCCGAGTCCAGGGTTCCGCCGAGGCGCTCCCGGGCCGGGGTCAGGGCGTCCGGCGAGGGCGCCGTGATGATCCAGCGCTCGCCGACGAGGTACGTGCCACCGTACTGCCGTGACTCCGACAGCCACGCGGCGCGCCCCTCCGCCGTGCTGAACGTGGCCAGCCGGAAGGCCTGCGCGCCCACCGCGCAGGCGCCCTCGCGCAGCTCCTGCGCGTCGACGGTCACCTCGGGGCTGCAGCCCAGGGCGGCCGCGATCCGGTCCAGCGGCTCGGGGGCGGGGGGCGGGGACGCCGCTCGCCCCCCGCCGCCGGTGCCCGTGCTTCCCGTGCTGCCCGCGCCTGCCGTGCAGGCCGTGCAGAGGAGGGCGGCGAGCAGGGCGATCGCGCGGGGCGCCCGGGGAGTCCTTCCTCCCGTGGCGGGCACGGCCGGTCAGCCCTTCGCCGGGATCTTCTTGCCCGCGTCGTTCACCGCGAACCAGAGGCCCTGTACGCCGTGTCCGTTGGTCTGGCCCGGTCCGGTGTCTCCGGTGAAGAGGTAGACCGGCCAGCAGTCGATCGTCAATTGACGGGTTCCGTCCGGACGTTCCACGGATCCGACCAGCTCGGCGGGAATTCCGACGGCCTTTCCAGCTTCCACGGAGGGGGCGGGTTTCCACGTGTTCAAGCAGTCGTCGAGGCATCCGAATTTCATCGGCCAGGCGCTGTCCTTTCCGAACCGGTAGAGGGTGCGCCCCTGGGCGTCCACCAAGAGCTTTCCGAGTTTCGCGTCGTCCACGGCGGAGAGCGGCGCGGATTCCTTTCCGGTGTCCGCTTTTCCGTCGTCCGCCGCTTCGCCGCCCTCCGCCGCCTTGCCGCCGTCCACGGCTTTGCCGCCGTCCGCCGCCAGCGCGTGCCAGGTCCCGCCGACGCCCTCGCCCTTCGTCTCACCCGGCCGGGTGTCCTTCGCGTACCGGTACACGGGCCACCCCGCGAGGGTGAGCTGGCGGGTGCCGTCGGGCCGGTCGACCGAGCCGAGCAGCCCGGCGTCCACGCCCGCCGGGGCCTGCGCCCCGTCCGCCGGCACCGCGGGCCAGAGCGTGGCGCAGGCGTCCTCGCAGTTCGAGCGGGGCGGCTGTGCGGTGTCCTTGTCGAACCGGTAGAGCGTGGTTCCGGCCGCGTCCGTGACCACGCTGCCGACCTTCGGGATCTCCCGGACCGACAACGTGCCGGCCGGGGTCGGGTCCTCCTCTGCATCCACGTCCGCATCCACGTCCGCATCCGCGCCCGCTTCGGACCCGGCACCGTAGCCGTCGGCGTAGTCCTCGCCGTCCCCGGCGCCGTGGCCCACCGCCCGTTCCGCCCCCGCCGCCCGGACGGTCACCGTGCGGGCGTCGTCATCACCGCTGCCGCATCCCGACGCGAGCAGAAGTACCGTCAGCACCGATCCGGCGGCGGCCGTGGTCGCCCGGCTCCTGTTGCCCATGGTTCTCTCCTTCGATTTCCATCCGGCGTGCTTCCGTCTGGATATTCATAAGGTCTGCGGGGGCCGCCGTATTCGGTGGCGCGGGAATTTGTCAGATCACGCCAAAGCGTGAACTCATTCCTGGATGCGGAGCGCGAGTGCCGGGCAACGGCGCACCGCGCGCAGTGCTTTGGGCCGCAACGGACCCGGGACCGGCATGACGCCGCGCGCCGGATAGCCGTCCTCGTCGAGCCGCACCACATCGGGAAGCAGGTCCACGCACAGACCGTGGCCCTTGCACAACGTCCAGTCCACGACGAGCCGTTCGGGGCTCTCGTCCGCGGGCAGCGGCAGGGCGCCCAGCACGCGGCGTCCGCAGCCGCTGCCGAGCGCGTGGTCGCGGAACTCGTCGGGGAAGACGGCGAGCGCGGAGGCCACGAACGAGGACGTGCCGTCCGGGTGGGAGCAGGCTCCCCGGCCGCGTACCCCCCGCATCCGGGCCTGCACCGCGTCCAGGGCCGCCCCGCCGCCGCCGGCCACGAGCCGTTCCACGGCGTCCGCCAGCGAGGGCAGTCCCCGTACGCACGGGCCGCACTGGCCCGCCGATTCCCGTGCCATCCAGCGCGTGACCCGGGCCACCTCGCCCGCCGGGCACGTGTCCTCGGGCAGGGGGAGCACCGCACCGGCGCCCAGGACCGCGTCGTACGCCGCCAGGGACTTCCGCGAGATCAGCGCCTCGCGCGCCGACCCCGGGTCCAGCCAGCGGCCGTGGAAGCCACCGATGAGCACTCCCTGTCCGGGCACCGTGCCGCAGAGGTCCAGTACGTACGCCAGGGACGTGCCGAGGGGTACCTCGACGACGGTCGTCCCGGCGACGGTCAGCAGGGTGGTGCCGGGTTCGTCGGGCAGGCCGGCCGTGCCGTACGCGGGCGCGCCGAGGCGGGCGGCGACGGCCAGCTGGGCGTAGGTCTCCGCGTTGGACAGCAGGGTGGGCAGGCCGCCGAGGCCCCGTTCGCTGGTGCGCGTCCGATGCCCGGAGGGCACGCCGGGTCCGCCGTCCAGGCCGTTCACGAGGGCGCTGCCCTCGCCCGTGACGAAGCGTTCGGGGAGCCGGACGACGCGCACGCGCCGCCCGGCCGGGCCCCGTTCGGCGACGGCTTCGATGAGCGAGCGCTCCACGTCGGGCCGGGTGACGCCGACGACCACGTCCTCGGCGCCGAGCGCGGCGGCAGCCACCAGCGCGCCGTCGAGCACGAGGTGCGGCACGTACAGGAGCAGGGCGGCATCCTTCAGGCAACTCGGTTCGCCTTCGGTCCCGTTGACGACCACGGCGCTGCGTCCCTCCTGCCCTCTGGCGGACCGGATGACGGCCCGGAGCTTGCGGGCGAAGGGGAAGCCCGCTCCCCCGCGCCCGCCCAGGGCGATGCCCTCGGCGAGTGCGACGAGCTCTTCGGAGGGGTAGCGCGGCAGCGCGCCGTGCACGTCCAGATGGCCGGCCCGGTCCAGCCGCTCGGAGGTGTCGAGTCCGGCCAGCAGGCGCGGTGCGCCCACGCAGCCGAGGGCGGGCCGCGTCCCGGAGCCGCTCACCGTCCGCTCCGTACGCCGTCGAGCGGCTCGGAGGACGGCCCTGCGGACGGATCCGCGGCCCGTCCGGGGCGGCCGGGGAACACCGTGGTGCCCGGCTGCCGGGTCAGGCGTGCCGTCAGCAGCTCCGCCGCCCACTCCGCCGGCCGGCGCACGAAGGGCGCCGGCCGGTGCGGCGGCGCCTGCCCGGGCGGCCGGGAGGGTACGGACGGTGCGTGCGGCGGTGACTGCACCGGCGGCGCTGCCGGTGCGGCCGGTACCCCGGACGGCCGCGCGGGGTCCGCACGCAGCGGCGTACCGGGCCTCGTGCGCGGCCCCGCGCCGGCGAGCGTACGGAGCTTCGCGCGCAGCCGCAGCGCCAGCAGGCCGGCGACGGCGAGCAGGCACAGGGCGTACCCGGTCGTCACCCAACCACTTGCTGCGCGGCCGGACTTGAGCCCGTGCACCAGCGAGGCTCCCCAGGCCGGGTAGGCGCCCATGTGCAGGGCCCGCCACCACAGGGACCGCCCCCGGGCGGCGAAGGTGCCGCGGACGGCGCCGGAGACGGCCACGGCTACGAACCCGTAGCCGGCCAGGCTGCCGAGGCCTATGAGCAGCGGCCGTTGGCCGTCCGTGAAGGGCAGGATCACGGCGGCGGCGTCGGTCCGGGACCGCCCCACCTTGATCCACACGTGCAGGAGGAGAAAGCCGAGTCCGGCGACGGCGAGGCCGCGGTGCACGGCCTGGGCGACGAGCCGGTGCCCGGAGGCGAGCAGTCTGCGGTCGGTGGCCGCCAGGCCCCACAGGACGGCGCCGGTGAGGGAGACCAGCGAGAGCACGCCGGCGGCGTAGTCGAGGAAGTCCCACAGGCGGGTCAGTGCACCGGCGCGGGCCGCCACGAGCAGGGCGGCCCCGGCGGCGAGGGCCGCCGCGGCCAGGGCGGCGGGGTGCGGTCCCCCGGCGGCGGACAGCAGCGGCGGACGCCGCAC
>NZ_JBHVYI010000111.1:23254-25834 GCF_042880975.1 Streptomyces sp. NPDC058289 | reverse complement strand
AGTCCGAATCGCCTCTTTTTTGCTGCCCGGTGGCCTGTTATTTGTTTTCCGGTTCGCCGTCTGGGACCCCGCCCGCGTCCCGCGCCCCCCCCTCCGTCGTGCTCCGCCGCAGAGCGGGCGGAAGCCCTCAGGTCATCTGCTTCTTGCTACCGCGGAACGAGCTGTAGATCAGGTCTCCGAGACCGACCACCACGACGGCTCCGGCGAGCTGCAGCAAGTGCCTGATCCAGTCGATGCCCTTGGTCTCGTTGACGCCGATCCACGTGGCCACGGCGTTGCCGAGGACCGCGCCGACGATGCCGAAGATGGTGGTCAGCCAAAGGGGCTGGTGCTGCTTGCCCGGCAGGATCGCCCGGGCAATCAGTCCCAGTACAAAGCCGACGATGATCGCCCACAACCAACCCATGTCGAGCCTCCTCCTGGCGCGTTGTGCGCATGTGGGCCCAGTCTCGACCCGTCCGGCCTACTGCGCATTTCGGACAGCGCCATTCGGGGGACACCCCCTCTGCCCGGCCGGGGGCGCGCGGCGTACCGTGGAGGCGTCCGGGCCGGGGAGTGTCCGGCGATCGATCGGGTGGTGGGTTGTGGAACGGACGAAGCGGAACGGGTCCGAGGTCTTCCGGATCACGGGGGCGCGGATGAGCCTCGCCGAGGACGTACGGGGACGCCAACGCCGGTACGTGATCTCGATGCTGATCAGGACCCTGTCGGTCGTCGCGACGATCGTCCTGTGGAACGTACAGCGGCCCGTGGCCATCGTGACGCTCGTCGCGGGGGCGCTGCTGCCGTACATCGCGGTGGTCATCGCCAACGCGGGGCGCGAATCGACGCCGTCCCTGCCGTCCCACTTCGTTCCGGCGCCCGTGCGCCCCGCGCTCGATGACGGAAACCTCAAGAAAAGCTCAGATCAATCATGAAGTTCCAGTGCACCGCACCGGGTCCTGCGTGACATACTGCCTACGCGCTCCGCATCCCCCGTCGGAGCGACGGACCGACGCCGGGCAGCTCCCCCCGTGGCTGCTCGGCGTCGCCATTCCGTCTTAGGGTTGAGCCGTGACTCCCCTTGACGCGCTCCTGAACGACGCTTCCGCCGCCGACGCGCCCACCTGCTCCGCCAAGGCCTGCCGCGAGGCGGCCGTCTGGGTCCTGGCGTGGAACAACCCGAAGCTGCACACCCCCGAGCGCCGCAAGACCTGGCTGGCGTGCGAGGAGCACCGCGAGCACCTGTCCCAGTTCCTGGGGGTCCGCGGATTCCTCAAGGACGTCGTGAAGCTCGACGAGTGGGAAGCGCCCGAGGGCTCGCAGCGGCCGTAGCCACTGCGAGCCCTCGGGGTCGCTCGGAACCGTTCCCGACGGTGGAGGTCAGCCGCCGATCGCCGACATCGGGCGGTCGGGCTGCAGGAAGGTCGGGTCGTCGAGGCCGGACCCGGCCTTCTTGCCCCACATCGCCACCTTCCACAGGCGGGCGATCTCCTCGTCCGGGGCGCCCGAGCGCAGGGCGGCGCGCAGGTCGGACTCCTCGGTGGCGAAGAGGCACGTACGGATCTGGCCGTCGGCCGTGAGGCGCGTACGGTCGCAGGCGCCGCAGAAGGGACGGGTGACCGAGGCGATGACGCCGACGGTGGCCGGGCCGCCGTCGACGACCCACCGCTCGGCCGGGGCGGAGCCGCGCTCCTCGGACCCTTCTTCGGTGAGCGTGAAGCGGGTGCGCAGGGACTCCAGGATGTCACCGGCGGTGATCATGCCGTCGCGCTTCCAGCCGTGCTGGGCGTCGAGCGGCATCTGCTCGATGAAGCGGAGCTCGTACTCGTTCTCCACGGCCCAGGCCAGCAGGTCGGGAGCCTCGTCGTCGTTGAGTCCGGGCATCAGGACCGCGTTGACCTTGACGGGGGTGAGGCCGGCGTCGCGGGCGGCGGCCATGCCCTCGATGACGTCCTTGTGGCGGTCGCGCCGGGTCAGGGTCTTGAAGACCTCGGGCCGCAGGGTGTCGAGGGAAACGTTCACCCTGTCCAGGCCGGCGGCCTTGAGGGCCTGCGCGGTGCGCTTGAGGCCGATGCCGTTGGTGGTCAGCGACATCTTGGGGCGGGGCTCCAGGGCCGCGCACTGCTCGACGATCCCGACGAGGCCGGGGCGCAGCAGCGGCTCGCCGCCGGTGAAGCGGACTTCCTTGATCCCGAGCTGGGTGACCGCGATGCGGATCAGGCGGACGATCTCGTCGTCACTGAGCAGATCCGATTTGCCGAGCCACTGCAGGCCCTCCTCGGGCATGCAATACGTACAGCGCAGATTGCACCGGTCGGTGAGTGAGACGCGCAGGTCAGTGGCTACGCGGCCGTAGGTGTCGAGAAGCACTGTAAGCCCCCTCCCCTGTCCGGTTTGTAGAGGTTTGCGCCGTGATGGATGAGAGTACGAGCGCTATCAACGAGCCTACGCGACACCTGTGCCCTGAAGGGGTGCCCGAACGAACGAGACGAGGCGTGGCCGTGTGGTAGGGGAATAAACCAACGCCCCCCCAGGGGGTGGGAGGAACTAGCCGGTGCGCACCCGGTCAGTGTTGGCCCGGTTCCGCGGTGAAGTAAA
>NZ_JBHVYI010000111.1:0-23244 GCF_042880975.1 Streptomyces sp. NPDC058289 | reverse complement strand
TTTACTCCCCCGGGCGACCCCTGTGCCCTTCGGGGGGGCCCCACCCCCCGTCCGCCGCGGGGGCCGTGTCTTCGTAAAATCCCCCCCGCCCACGCTCGGTGTTCGGAGCATCTCGCTGAGGCGCAGCGTGTCAGTGTGCGCCGGTTCCGGTGAGCGACCGGACCTCGAGCTCGGCGAACTTCTGCGGGTCGGCCTTCTCCTTGGAGAGGACGGTGCCCAGCCACCCCAGCAGGAAGCCGAGCGGGATGGAGATGATGCCGGGGTTCTCCAGGGGGAACCAGTAGAAGTCGGCGCCCTTGAACATCGAGGTGGGCTTGCCGGAGACGACCGGCGAGAAGAGCACCAGGACGACCGAGGAGATCAGGCCTCCGTAGATGGACCACAGGGCGCCCTGGGTGGTGAAGCGCTTCCAGAAGAGGCTGTAGAGGATGGTCGGCAGGTTGGCGGACGCGGCGACCGCGAAGGCCAGGGCGACGAGGCCCGCCACGTTGAGGTCGCGGGCCAGGGCGCCGAGTCCGATGGCCACGGCTCCGATGACCACGGTCGACCAGCGGGCCGCCCGTACCTCTTCCTTCTCGGTGGCCTTGCCCTTGCGGATCACGTTCACGTAGATGTCGTGCGCGAAGGACGAGGAGGAGGCCAGGGTCAGGCCCGCGACGACCGCGAGGATCGTGGCGAAGGCCACCGCCGAGATCACGGCGAGCAGCACCGCTCCGCCGGTGGAACCCGAGCCGCCGCCGATCTCCTGGGCGAGCAGCGGGGCCGCGGTGGTGCCGGCCTTGTTGGAGGCGATGATGTCGGCCCGCTTGAGCAGGGCCGCGGCGCCGAAGCCGAGGACGATCGTCATCAGGTAGAAGGCGCCGATGATGCCGATGGCCCAGTTCACGGACTTACGGGCGGCCTTGGCCGTGGGGACCGTGTAGAAGCGGATCAGGATGTGCGGCAGGCCGGCCGTGCCCAGGACCAGGGCGAGGCCCAGCGAGAGGAAGTCCAGCTTCGAGAGCGAGTCCTTGCCGTACTTCAGGCCCGGCTCGAGGAACTTCACCCCCTGGCCGCTGTTGTCGGCGGCCTGGCCCAGCAGGTCCGAGATGTTGAAGTTGAACTTGAGCAGCACCAGGAAGGTGATCAGCAGCGTGCCCGCGATCAGCAGCACGGCCTTGATCATCTGGACCCAGGTGGTGCCCTTCATCCCGCCGATGGTGACGTAGAGGATCATCAGGACGCCGACCAGCGAGACGATCACGACCTTGCCGAAGTCGCTGGTGATGCCGAGGAGCAGGGAGACGAGCACGCCTGCGCCGGCCATCTGGGCGAGCAGGTAGAAGATCGAGACCACGATGGTGGAGGTGCCGGCGGCGGTGCGTACGGGGCGCTGGCGCATCCGGTACGCGAGCACGTCGCCCATCGTGTAGCGGCCGGAGTTGCGCAGCGGCTCGGCGACCAGGAGCAGGGCCACCAGCCAGGCGACGAGGAAGCCGATCGAGTAGAGGAAGCCGTCGTAGCCGAAGAGCGCGATGGCTCCGGCGATGCCGAGGAAGGACGCGGCGGACATGTAGTCGCCGGAGATGGCCAGGCCGTTCTGGAATCCGGTGAACTGGCGGCCGCCCGCGTAGAAGTCGGCGGCGTCCTTGGTCTGGCGTCCGGCCCAGATCGTGATGGCGAGGGTGGCGACGACGAACAGCCCGAACAGGGTGATGATCAGCGGGCGGTGCTCGGAGGCTCCGGCGGCGGTGGTCGTGCCCGCCGTGGCCGCCCCGGCGACCGCCACGTACAGCGGGGCGCTCATTCGCCCGCCTCCATCCTTGCCTTGATGGCCGAGGCCTTGGGGTCGAGCTGGGCCGCCGCGTGGCGCGAGTACAGCCAGGCGATGAGGAAGGTCGTCGCGAACTGGCCGAGGCCCAGGACGAGCGCGACGTTGATGTTGCCGAAGAGCTTCGTCCCCATGAAGCCGCCCGCGTAGTTGGAGAGCAGCACGTAGAGCAGGTACCAGGCGATGAACGCCACGGTGAGCGGGAAGGCGAACGAGCGGTGGGCGCGACGCAGTTCGGCGAACTCCGCGCTCTGCTGGACGCGTACGAACTCTTCGGCCGCGGGGGTCGCCGGCGGCGCTCCCGAACTGCCCGGAGGCGGCGCTGCTTCGGTGGTCACGGGGGACTCTCCTTGTGACGCGGGGGCGGTGGGGACGGCCGGGATGGCGGGAACGGCGGACAAAACAACCTCCGTGTGGGGGGACGGTGGTGCTGAATCCCCCCTGTCAACGGCACGGCCGGCGCGTCGGGGTGGTTCAACACCTGTTCGTTTCTTTGGAAACTGATTCCTCGAACTGATGGCGCGAAGTCGAACACCGGCACTAGGTTCACGTGACATGAACCCGTCGGGCGCGACCGCGCCCGCACGGCTTTTTCACGATGATGTGGAGAACCCATGGCTCATCTGGGAACCGGTAACCGGCGGCGCGCTCTCGCCGTTCCGGTCGGCCTGGCGCTCACGGCCTCGCTCGCCTTCCTGCCTTCGGTCGCGGCCTCCGCCGCTCCGCTCGGCGTGACGGCTGACGCTTCGGCCACCGCCACGCCCGACACCTCCGGCCCCAAGCTGTCCTACGTGGCCAACTTGACCTCGTACGGAAGCGTGAAGCAGGCGAAGAAGTCGATCGAGCGTGCCGGCGGCACCGTGGTGATCGCATATGAGCAGATCGGAGTGGTCGTAGCCCACTCGCAGAACCCGGAGTTCGCCAAGCAGCTCCGCGGTCAGCGGAGCCTGTTCGCCTCGGTCGGTGCCACCCGTACCGCTCCCCTGTCGGTCGTGCAGACCGACGAGGAGGGGTCGACGCAGCGGCTGAGTGACGCGGACGCCGCCAAGGCGGCGGCGCAGGCCGAGCCCGGGCAGGAGCCCCTGGAGTCCAACCAGTGGGACCTGCGCGCGATCAAGGCCGACCAGGCTCACAAGATCAACGATGGCAGCCGGAACGTGACGGTGGGCGTCATCGACACGGGTGTCGACGACACTCACCCGGATCTCGCCCCGAACTTCTCCAAGGGCCAGTCCGCCAACTGCGTCGGCGGCGTCGCCGACACCACCGAGGGCTCCTGGCGTCCGTACGCCGACGGCAGCGACCACGGCACCCACGTGGCGGGCACCATCGCGGCCCCGCGCAACGGAGTCGGCATCAGCGGTGTGGCGCCCGGCGTCCAGGTGGCCGCGATCAAGGTGAGCGAGCCCGCGACCAGCCTCTTCTACACCGAGGCCGTCGTCTGTGCCTTCATGTTCGCCGCCGAGAAGGGGATCGAGGTGACCAACAACAGCTACTACGTCGACCCCTGGCTCTACAACTGCAAGTCGGACGACGACCAGAAGGCGCTGGTGGAGGCCCTCGGCCGGGCGACGAAGTACTCCGAGCGCAAGGGCGTGCTCAGCGTCGCCTCGGCGGGCAACTCGAACCACGACCTGGCGTCCAACGCCATCGTGGACGACACGAGCCCGAACGACACCACCCCGGTGACCCGCACCATCGACCCGCACGTCTGCCTGGACATCCCCACGCAGCTCCCGGGCGTGGTCACGGTGAGCGCGACCGGTGACAAGGGCTTCAAGTCGTACTACTCCAGCTACGGCCTGGGCGTCGTCGACGTCGCCGCCCCCGGCGGCGACAAGTGGCAGATACCCGCCACCCCGGACGCCAACGGCCGCGTGCTGTCCACCCTCCCGGGCGGCGGCTACGGCTACAAGCAGGGCACCTCGATGGCCGGCCCGCACGTCGCCGGTGTCGCGGCGCTCCTCAAGAGCGCGCACCCGTGGGCGAGCCCGGCGCAGCTCCAGCTGCTCCTCAAGGCCCAGGCCACGAAGACCGCCTGCCCCGAGAAGGTCTACGACGCCACGGGCGCGCTGGTCGACGCCGCCACCTGCAACAGCAAGTGGGGCCAGAACAGCTACGACGGCTACGGCGTGGTCGACGCGCTGAAGGCCGTCAAGTAAGCCGGCTGAATCCGCTGAAACGCTGAAGGGCCGGGCGGGGAACATCCCGCCCGGCCCTTCCTTTCGTTCGGACCCCTCGTTCTGACCCTGACGTCAGGGCTTGATCATGACCTTCAGCGCGCTGCGGTCGTCCATCGCCCGGTAGCCGTCCGGGACCTCGTCCAGGGTGACGGCCCGGTCGAAGACGGGCGACGGGTCGATCGCACCGCTGAGCACGTCCGCGAGCAGCTCGGGGATGTACGCGCGGACCGGCGCGACACCGCCGCGCAGGGTGAGGTTGCGGTCGAACATGACACCGAGGTCGAGGCCGGTGCCGCTGCCGTGCGGGACGCCGACGTAGCCGATGGCCCCGCCGTCGCGGGCGATGTTCACGGCGGTGCGCATGGACTGCTCGGTGCCGACCGCCTCGATGACCGAGTGGGCGCCCTGGCCGCCGGTGAGCTCGCGCACGGCCGCCTCGGCGGCCTCGCCGCGCTCGGCGACCACGTCGGTGGCCCCGAAGAGCTTCGCGATGTCCGTGCGGACGGCGTGCCGGCCCAGTGCGATGATCCGCTCGGCGCCCAGGCGCTTGGCGGCGAGGACCCCGCACAGGCCGACCGCGCCGTCGCCGACGACGGCGACCGTGGAGCCCTTGCGGACCCCCGCGCCGAGCGCGGCGTGGTGGCCGGTGCCCATGACGTCGGACAGCGCGAGCAGTGCGGTCAGCAGGTGGTCGTCGGAGACGGCGTCGGCGGGCAGCTTCACCAGCGTGCCGTCGGCGTGCGGGACCCGGACGGCCTCGCCCTGGCCGCCGTCGTGACCGACCGAGCCCCAGAAGCCGCCGTGCTCGCAGGAGGTGTAGAGGCCCTCGGAGCAGTAGGCGCAGGTGCCGTCGGACCACATGAAGGGGGCGACGACGAGGTCTCCGGCGCGCAGGCCCGAGACGGCGGAGCCGGTCTCCTCGACGACGCCGAGGAACTCGTGGCCGATCCGCTGGCCCGGCTGGCGCTTGGCCTCGCCGCGGTAGGCCCAGAGGTCGCTGCCGCAGATGCAGGCACGCAGGACGCGGACGACGGCGTCCTCGGGGCGCTGGATCGCAGCGTCGGGCACCTCCTCCACGCGGATGTCGTGCGGGGCGTGGATGACGGTGGCGCGCATGGTGGTGCAGTCCTCCGGCTAGGAAGTGGTTGAGCCCTGTAGGGCCTCCCTACCGTACGCCCGCTCCGGAGCGAGTGCTCCCGTGGCCAGCAGGTACTGGGCCGCCACGTAGGTGGCCATGACCCAGAAGTCGGGGCGGGGCAGCTGGGGCCACTCGGCGACCCCGGTGGCGATGAGCGTGTCGGAGAGCAGGAACAGCGCCCCGCCGAGCCCGGCCCGCAGCCCCAGGGCGCTGGAGCGGTAGGCCATGGCGGTGAGCAGCAGGCTGTACCCGGCGACCGGGATCCGCAGCTCCGCGGGCAGGTCGCCCCAGAGCAGCGTGACGGTGGACAGGAGCGCGGCGGCGTACGCGGCCCCGAGCAGGGGGCCGGTCCCGCGGCGGCCGAAGAGGCTGCGCCCCCTGAAGAGCATGAGGTAGCAGACGTGTCCGGCGGCGAAGGAGCCCATGCCGATCAGGAAGGCGACATCGGCGTCGAAGAGCAGGGCCAGGTCCCCGCCCCAGCCGAACAGGAGGGCCGCGACCAGCAGGCGGGGGGCGCGCCGGGTGATGACGTAGGCGACGAGCAGCGGCATCAGCAGCGGCTTGGCGATGAGGTGCCCGGTGTGCCAACCCGCCAGCAGGGATCCGAGGTCCAGGGCGGTGGCGGCCGCGAAGGCGACGAGCAGCGCCCTGGTGGCGGGGCCCGAGCCCGCGGGAACGGCGGGGCGCGCCCAGGAGGGCGTACGGGACTGCGTGCGATCGGTGGATCCGGCGGCGCTCACGCGGCGTGCTCCGGGGCCGGCGCGGACGCGGGCGCCTCGGCCGGGGCGGCCTGCGCCGGCTGCACGGCCTGCGCGTCCGCGGGCTGCCAGCCGGGGCCGCGGAACACGCGCCCTGCGCGCTCGCGCCAGGTGGCGGCCCCGCGTACGTCCCGGGCGATGGAGGCGTACTCGTGGGTGGCGACCCGCAGGGGGTTGTAGGTGCCGATGTTCTTGGTGAGTCCGAAGACGGGCTTGTCGGTCTCCCCCACCCAGGAGCCGAACATCCGGTCCCAGACGATCAGGATGCCGCCGAAGTTCCGGTCCAGGTAGCCGCCTTGGGAGGCGTGGTGGACGCGGTGGTGGGAGGGCGAGTTGAAGACGAACTCGATCGGCCGGGGCAGTTTGTCGATGCGCTCGGTGTGGATCCAGAACTGGTAGACGAGGTTGACCGAGTAGCAGAACGCGATGGCGGCCGGGTGCACGCCCAGCGCGATCATCGGGAGGTAGAACGGCCAGGAGGTGGCGCTGGTCCAGGGCTGGCGCAGGGCGGTGGTGAGGTTGAACTTGCGGCTGCTGTGGTGGACGACGTGGCAGGCCCACAGGATCCGGATGACGTGGTGGCCGCGGTGCTGCCAGTAGTAGAGGAAGTCCTGGGCGAGCAGCATCAGCGGAACGGTCCACCACAGGACGGGGACGCGCAGCGGGGTGAGCTCGTAGACCGCGGTGTAGATCGCGACGATCGGGATCTTCCAGAGGAAGTCGAAGCCGAGGCTGCCGATCCCCATGCCGAGGCTGGTGACGGCGTCCTTGGTCTCGTACCCGGCGGCGTCCTCGTCGGGATGGATGCGGTAGCTCACCAGCTCTATGACGGTGAGCAGGACAAAGGCGGGTATGGACCACAGAACGACATCGGGCAGGTTCGGCATGTCCGCACCATAGAGGCGGGTTCGGGGGCTCGGCTAGAGGTTGTTACCGATCGGTATCCATCGGTGTTACCGACGGTTCACGAGATGCTTCCGGGTGAGGGTGTCCGGGCCAAGGGGAGGGCATGGGGCATGGGGTACGAAGCGGGTTTCGAGGAGATCGCCTTAGAGGCGGCGGACGCCGTGGCGCGGGCGCTGATCAGGGCCCGGCCGCCGGGGGGACTCCGGCTCAGGCCGGTGCGGGACAACGGCGCCGACCGGCTGCGCCGCGCGCACAGGCTGGTCGCCCTGTTGACGGAGGCGAGCGCGGGGCTGGACGAACCCGCCCGCTCCGCGGCGGTGGCCGCCGTCGGCGGGGCGTTCGCCGCGC
This sequence comes from Streptomyces sp. NPDC058289, assembly GCF_042880975.1. Taxonomy (NCBI): domain Bacteria; kingdom Bacillati; phylum Actinomycetota; class Actinomycetes; order Kitasatosporales; family Streptomycetaceae; genus Streptomyces; species Streptomyces sp. NPDC058289. The sequence goes on along the minus strand of NZ_JBHVYI010000111.1, from coordinate 16,101 downwards.
TCGGCCCGAAGCAGACCGGGGCCCTCCTCACGGCCGCCGACGGCCCCTCGGCCGTCCCCGTGCCCCCGCCGCCCACGGAACTGGCCCCCGCGGCGGAAGCCGCCTACCGGGAGCTGTTCCTGCTGTGCCTCGGCGGCCGGACGGCGGAGGACGGGAGCTCCACCCGGGGCGAGGACCCCGGGGCCGCACCGGACGCGGAGGCCGCCGCGGCCTTCGAGGAGCAGTACGCCCGGTACGTCGCCGGGGCCCAGGGGCGGGTCCAGCTGTACGGACTGACGCTCAGCCAGGCCCGCCAGGACTGGTCGCTGGACCTGGCCTACATCAGCCTCGCGGTCAGCGGCGGGGAGTTCCTCGAAGAACCCGGCCTGCAGAGCTCGGTGAAGGCCGAGGTGGCACTGAGCGCGACGGAGCGGGTGCTGCTGCGCGGCCCGGCCGGGTCGGGCAAGAGCACCCTCGTGAAATGGCTGGCCCTCAATGCAGCCCGGAACAGCTTCGGACCCCAGCTGCCGGACTGGAACGGCCTGGTCCCCTTCGTCCTGCCGCTGCGCTCCTTCAACTCCCCCGCCGGACTGCCCCGGCCGCAGGACTGGCTCGGCGCGACCGGTGTCCCGCTGCCGCCTCCGGAGGGCTGGATCACCGGGCTCCTCGCCTCCGGGCGGGCGCTGGTGCTGATCGACGGAGTGGACGAGGTGTCTCCGCGCCTGCGCGACAGGACCGAGTCCTGGCTGCGGGCCCTGCTCACCGAGTACCCGGCGGCCCGCTTCGTGGTCACCACCCGCCACTCGGCCGTACCCGAGGACTGGCTGACCGCCCACGGTTTCACCTCCCTCGCCCTGCTGCCGATGGACCGGGACGACGTCGGCGCCTTCATCACGCACTGGCACGCCTCCGCCCGGGCGGAGGCGGACGGCGAGGGCGAGGGGCCGGAGCGGGAACTGCTCGACCGGTACGAGAAGGCGCTCCTGGAGGCCGTGGGATCGCGCCGGGACCTGGGCAGGCTGGCGACGAACCCGCTCATGTGCGCCCTGCTGTGCGCACTGAACCGGGACCGCCGGATGCATCTGCCCCGGGCCCGCAAGGAGCTCTATGACACGGCTCTGGACATGCTGCTGATCCGCCGCGACAGCGAACGGGACATCTCCGGGGTCGAGGGCGTCTACCTCAGCCGGGACGAGCAGACCCTGCTGCTCCAGCGGCTGGCGTACTGGCTGATCCGCAACGGACAGGTGGAGGCCTCCGCCGAGGAGGCGATCGGGATGATCGCCGAATCGCTCGAATCCATGCCTCAGGTCAAGGCGCAGGGCAGCGCACAGACGGTGTTCCGTCACCTGCTGATCCGCAGCGGGCTGCTCCGCGAGCCGGTACCGGGCTCGGTCCTGTTCGTCCACCAGACCTTCCAGGACTACCTCGGCGCCAAGGCGGCCGTCGAGGCACGGGACTTCGGCGTCCTGGCGCGCAATGCGCACGAGTACACCTGGGACAACGTGGTCCGGATGGCCGTGGGACACGCCCGGCCCGACGAACGCGCCTACCTGCTCCGCGAGTTGCTCGCACGAGCCGATCAGTCGGAGCCCGACCGCAGCCGGCTCGTGCTGCTCGCGGCCGCCTGTCTGGAACACGCGCCGGAGCTGGATCCGGAGGTCCGGCGCGAGGTGACGGCCCGGACGGCGCTCCTGCTGCCCCCTCGCTCCCCGGGCCAGGCCGAGGAACTGGCCAAGGCGGGGGAACTGGTGCTGGAGCTGCTGCCGGAGCCGGCCGGGCTCGTCGAGGCCGAGGCGGCCGCGACGATCCGTACGGCGGCACTCGTCGGCGGCGACCGGGCGCTCCAGGTGATCGCGGGCTTCCGGACGGACGACCGCTACGAGGCCGCCCGCGAACTCTCCGACGCCTGGGGGCGGTTCCCCGTGGACGTGTACGCGGACACGGTCCTCGCGGACGCCCCCATGAACACGGCCCACCTGCACGTGCGGACGCCCGGACAGTTACGGGCGCTGGACCGGCTCCGGCACGTCCGCCGGCTGCACGTCACCTGGGACGGCCCGGTCCCGCCGGAGATCGTGCGGCGGCAGGACCTGGAGTCGCTGACCCTGCACCGCAATCCGCGGCTGGCCGATCTGTCCCCGCTGGCCGGGCAGTCCTCGCTGCGGCACCTGGGCGTCCTGGACTGCCCGCAGGTCACCGGGATCGAGGTGGTGGGCGAACTCCGGGCGGACAGCCTCGCCTTCGGCTACCTCCAGGACGACCTCTCGCTCGCACCCCTGGCGGGCGCGGCCGGCCTGCGCTCGCTGGTCATCGGCTTCGAGCCGGAGCAGCGCCGGATCGGGGACGTCCCCGCCGCGGACTCGCTGACCGCGCTGCACCTGTGGCAGGGCGCCCGCCGGATGACGCTCGACGGGATCGAGCGCTGGCCGCGGGTGGAGAAGCTGACGGTCGCCGGGAGCGGACAGTACCGGCAGCTGGTGCGCTCGCTGCCGCTCAGGGGACTGACCGCGCTGCAGATCCGGCACGCCGCGCCCGTATCGGCCGGGGCCCTCCTGCCGTACGAACGCCTCGGCCGGCTCGTGCTGATCCGGTGCGCGCTGGAGGGGTCGCTGGAGGCGCTGCACGAGTTCCCGGCGCTGCGCCGGCTCGTGCTGAGCGAATGCCTGGGGACCGTGGACCTGTCGCCGCTGGCGCCCATGGAGCAGCTGGTGATCGAACTGCGCCGGGGCACGCACGTGAGGGGTACCGAGCTGATCCCGCCGGAGCGGCTCGTCCGCAGGGACTGAGCCGCTCCGCCGGGAGCACCCGGAGCGCCCGTAGCGCCGGGACCGCCGGCGGGACCGCCGGGTCAGGCGGCCTCGGTGCTACGGGGCGTTCGCGCGCTCCCCGTCACCAGACCCGGACCGAGCCCCCGCGGGCGAAGGCCGGGCTGGTGGCGGCCGCCGGGACCTCCGTCAGGGGCTGCGCGACCTCCGAGACGAGGGGGCCGTGCTTGGCGGCGACCGCGTCGAGGAGGGCGAGGTCGAAGCCGTACACCCGGGCGGCGTTGCCGCCGACCATGGCGGCGACCTCCTCGCGCGGCAGGCCCGCGTAGGCGATGCGCAGGCCCTCGCGGGAGTAGGGCGTGGTGCCCTCGTCGTGGGGGTAGTCGCTGCCCCACATGATCTTGTCGAGGCCGATCCGGTCCCGCAGCGGGACCTCGTGGGGGCGCATGAAGCTCGCTCCCACGAAGCAGTTCTCCCGCCAGACCTCGCTCGGCCCCTTGCCCATGGACTCCGCCAGCCCGGCCCCGAACTTGGCCTCGGCGGTGGCCGAGGCCGCGACCAGGCGGCCGTGGTAGTAGTCCAGCATCTCGATCACGCCCGGGATCCAGCCGGAGCCCTGCTCCGTCAGGACCAGTTTCAGCCCGGGGTTGCGGCGGAAGGCCCCGCCGAAGATGAGGTGCCACAGGGCCCGGTGGGAGAACCAGGTGGTCTCCACCATGAAGACGGCCCGCGCCGCCGGCTCGTCGCCCAGCGGCGGCGAGGCGGAGCCGCCGTGGTGGTTGACCGGGACGTCCAGCTCGTCGCAGACGGCCCAGATCGGGTCGTAGACCTCCGAGTAGAGCTCGGGAACGGTGGAGCCGGGCGGGACGCCGGGCAGCAGGATGCCGCCGGTCAGGCCCGCCTTGCGGGTGCGGCGGATCTCCTTGACCGCCGCGTCCACGTCGTTCAGCAGGATCTGGACCACGCCCGCCCGGCGGCCCGGCGCGTCCGCGCAGAAGTCCGCCAGCCACCGGTTGTGGGCCTGGAGCCCGGCCCAGCGCATCTCGTACTCGGCCGCCGTCGGGGGCTGGGCCATCAGCGAGGCCTTGGGGAAGAACGGCGGGATGGTGTTCGGGAAGAGCACCTCCGCGACGATCCCGTCGGCTTCGAGCTCGGCCAGGCGCCGAGCCGAGTTCCAGTTCCGGTCGGCCGTGTCCGCGAGGAGGTCCTCGTACGGGTTGACGTAGGTCGCGGCCCAGGCGTCGAACTCCTCGTGGTGGCGCTTCTCCAGGTACGGCTTGTAGTCCAGCAGGTCGGCGCCCGCATGGCAGTCGGCGGAGATGACCGTGTAGCGGTCCTCGCCAGTCACCGGAGTGTCGGTCACTGGTTCACCCCCAGGACCGGGAAGTCGTTGTCGGTCAGCCAGTGCCGGCCCACGTCGCGCGAGCGCGCCCAGGAGGCTTCGACGGCCGCCTGGTCCTCGCTCTGGCCGAGCTCGGCCGGGGTGGGGCCGATCCGGCGGGCGATCGGCGCCAGCTTCTCGGTGTCGAAGCCGAATACGTCTGCCGCGGCCAGGCCCAGCATCCGGCGGGTCTCCTCGACGGGGATGTCGTGGAAGGTGTTCTTCAGCCAGTTGCGGGTGTTCGGCCAGGTCCCCTCGGGGTGCGGGAAGTCCGAGCCCCACAGGATGTTGTCCACGCCGATCTCGTAGCGCTGGGCCAGCTCCCGCCGCTTGGTGTTGGTGGCGCAGATGAACACCTGCCGGTCCAGGTACTCGCTCGGCGGCCTCTTCAGCTCCTCGAACGGCGAGAGCTTCTTGCCGCCGTGCGCGCCGAGGTAGAGCCGGTCCATGAACCAGAGCTGGTTCGGCAGCCACCAGCAGCCCGACTCGGCGACGCCGAACTTCAGCCCCGGGTGCCGCTCGAAGACCCCGGACCAGAGCAGGAACCACAGCGGGCGGGCCGGCCACCAGGTGACCTCGGAGACGAAGATGCCCAGGTGGTCCCCGTACTCGTGGCGCGGCGAGGAGCCCGAGTGGGTGACGATCGGCATCTGCGTCTCGGCCGCCGCGGCCCACACCGGGTCGTAACGGCGGTCGTGGTAGGGGGCCTTGTCCACCCACATGGCCGGGATCATCAGGGCGCCGAGCCCGGACGCCTTGGCGCGGTATATCTCGGCGACGACCTTGTCCGGATCGCCGGTGATGGGCAGCAGGGCGACCCCGCAGTGCCGCTCGGGGTTCTCCGAGACGAACTCGGCAAGCCACCGGTTGTGCGCCTGGGCGCCGGCCATGCCGAGCTCGGGGTCCTGGTCCCCGGAGAGGCCGAGGCCCACTCCGAAGGGGGCGGCGGTCTGGCTGTCCACGGCGTCGGCGTCGGGGAAGACGACTTCGGCGGCCACGCCGTCGCCGTCGAGTTCCTTCAGCCGCTGCGTGACGTCCCAGCCGCCCTTGAGGCCCTCCTCGTGGTCGTGGAACCACTTCTCGGCGAAGGCCTCGTTGCGCACGCCGAGCTTGGTTGCCTCGGCGCGGCGGGCGTCGCGCTCGCCGAGGAACTCGTCGAACTGCGGGTGGAAGGCGCTGTCCAGGTAGGGGCGGTACTGCTCGGTTGGCAGCCCCGCGTGGCAGTCGGAGGAGATGATCAGGTACGGGTCTTCGTACGCACTCACGATTGAGGCTCCTCAGTCGAGGATGAAGCTTTCCAGGTAGGCGGGGTTGGCGCGGTCGAGCATCGACTGCGACCGGGCGCGGATCTGCCGGTCGCTGTGCTCGCTGTCGGGCAGCATCCAGAAGCGGTCGGCGCGGATGCCGTCCACGACGTGGTCGGCGACGTCCTCGACCGGGGTGAAGTTCACCTCGTGGCCGGCCTGCTTCATGGCGGCCTCGTACTGGTCGAGGCTGCGGTACGGGGACTTGCGCGGGCGCTCCTTGGCGTACCGGTCGGGCCGGTTGCGGTGCGATTCCCACAGGCCGGTGCGCAGCATGTGCGGTCCGGGGAAGAGCACGGAGGCGCCGATGGTCGCGCCCTCCGCCTTGAGGTGGGCGTAGAGCGACTCGGTCATGGTGACCACGGCCGCCTTGGTCACCGCGTAGACGGAGGCCGTGGGCAGCGGGGCGATGCCGCCGTCGCCGGAGGAGGTGTTGACGATGTGGCCGGGGCCGCCGCCCGCGATCATGCGGGGGACGAAGGCCTGGATGCCGTGGAAGACGCCCCAGACGTTGACGGAGAAGGCCCATTTCCAGTCGTTGGGCTCGTGCTCCCACATGCGGCCCTCGGCTCCGGAGCCGACGCCCGCGTTGTTGCAGAGGACGTGCACCGCGCCGAAGGTCTCGTACGCGGCGTCGGCGAGGGAGATCACGGAGTCCCGGTCGCTGACGTCGACGATCTTGGCGAGCACCTCGGCGCCGTCGGCGGCGAGTTCGTCCGCGGCCTTGTGCAGGGCGCCCTCCTCCACGTCGGCGAGGACCACCTTCAGCCCCTCGGCGGCGAAGCGGCGGGCCATCGCGAGACCGATGCCGCCGGCGGCTCCGGTGACCACGGCCACCTGTCCCGGTTCGAGTCGCATCAGACGCTCCCCTCGGGCGGTCCGTCGAGGATCTGCATCGGGTCGTCGTAGCGCTGGTGGATGTACGGGAGCAGGGCCTGGGCGCTGACCCGTTCGACGACCTTGCCCCGCTGGTCGGTGGTCTTCTCGCCGATGGTGAGCTCGACGAGGCGGCGTACGGGGAGATCGGCGATCGGATCGAACATCGACTCCCGGAGCACCACGTCGCCGGTGATGTGCTCCAGCTTGCGGACCTTCTCGTTGCGGGTGCAGTGCACCAGCACCGGATCGGCGTCGAAGCCCGAACCGTCCACCGCGGGGAGGAACTTGAAGTAGAAGTCGGTCTTCACGGTGGGTTCGGGCAGCGGCAGCTCGCGGTCCACCGCGCCGCGCACCTCCACGAAGGCGATCCCGTGCCGGGCGAGCGAGGCGCTGACGACCAGGCCGTCGCGCTCGACGGTGATCTCGCCGAGCTTCTTCGGCTCGCCGAAGACCTCGCGGCCTCCGATCAGGGCGCGCTCCATGCTCATCGGCATGACCAGCGGGTACCAGCCCTCGACCCCGTCGTGCTGGGCGGCGACGGCCACCGAACCGGCGCCGAGCGGGTAGCCGGGCAGGTCCACCTTGCTGATGTTGGCCCGCACCAGGGGCCGCTCGGTGGGCTTCAGCGGCGGCGGGAGGACCGCCGCCACCACGTCCGGGTCGGTCTCCCAGACGGCCACCACGCCGGTGGACCAGATGTCGGGGAGCTTGGAACTCTTCTCGCGCGATGCGGCGATCTCGGCCTCGGTGCGCGCTCCGTACCGTACGCGTGCCATCTATCGCACCATCCTTCGTCTAGGACGCAGTCGGTTCTGAGGCAATCGGTTCTGACGCAGTCGGTTCTGACGATCGGTTCTGTAACACAGTTACACCGCCACCGATGAAGGGTAAAGACCCGTGCACGTAACCGATCTGACGGATCGACAGAAAGTTGGTACGGACACGATGGCCAGAACCACGCTGACCCGCGCGGAGGTGCTGGACGCCGCCGCGTCCCTGGTCAAACAGCACGGCCCGGCCGCCCTCACCATGCGCAAGCTCGCCGCCGAGCTGGGCACCGCGGTGACCTCCATCTACTGGCACGTCGGCAACCGCGAATCGCTGCTCGACGCCCTCGTGGAGCGGACCGTGGAAGAGGTGGGCGCCATCCGGCCGATCGGCCGCAGCCCCGGCGACCGCATCCTCTCGGTCGCCCGGATACTGCGCCGCGAACTGCGCGAGCGCCCGCACCTGATCGCGATGGTCCACGAGCGCGGCCTCACCGACCGGATGTTCCTGCCCGCCCAGCAGGCCCTGGTCCACGAGGTGCACGCGGCGGGCCTGCGCGGGACCCGGGCCGCGGACGCGGTGCGCGCGATCCAGTTCCAGATCATCGGCTTCGTCCTGGTCGAGCGCAATCGCGAACGCTCCCCCGCCCAGTCCCCCGCCGAGAGCGAGCTCTGGGACCCGGCCGACGCCCCGCACGACCCGTCGCTGGCCCGCGCGCTGGCCCGGCCGGTGGATCCGGAGCGGCTGTTCCTGCTGACCCTGAGGGCCCTGATACAGGCCCTGCTGGCGCCGGGCGGGTAATTCCTTTGCACGCTGCGACGGCACCGTGATGGGATCCGTGGACACGGGGGCGGCTCCCCGGCGCGCATCCTTCTCACCCTTCCTCCGACGACCCCGCGCGCCCACTCCCCGCCCCCGTTCTTCACGTTCACGGAGGGGAACACCCATAGCAACCGTAGAGACCGTCCTGCTGCGCCGCCTGCAGACCTTCTACGTCGACGGGCCGTCCGCCCGGTCCGGCGGAACCGGCGGAACCGGCGGGCCCGCCCTACGCAGGCTCGAAACGGAACTCCTTGGACGCGGCCACACGCTGGACCCGGAGCTCTACGCGGCCCTGGCCGCGCTGCCCACCGAGAACCTGGCCGCCTCCCACGGCCGCCTCGTCGCCCTGGTCGACGACCTGCTCGGCGCCGACCGGACCCACACCCCGCTCTTCCGCCGCTTCCCGGTGATACCGGTGGTCGCCCCGCGCGACACCGAACGGCTCTACGTGGACCGGGTCTTCGCCCACCTCCTCCAGCAGGCCGACCACCCGTGCGTGCTCTGCGGCGAGCAGCGCACGGTCTTCCCGGTGTCCCCCTGCGCCCACCTCGTGTGCCGGCTCTGCTGGGACGGCGCCGACTACGCGGGCTGCCCGCTGTGCCACCGGCGGCTCGATCCCGCCGATCCGTTCCTGCGTCCCGTACGGGCCGTCGGCGCGGCCAAGCCCGCCCACCCCGGTCCGCTCCGGCTGCTGCGACTCGGCACCGACCCGGCCGCCGACGCCACGCCGATCGTGGCGGCACTGCTCGCCCGGCACACCCCGCTCTCCCCGCAGGACCGCGAGGACCTGGTCACGCTGCTGCCGCTGAGCCCGGCCGCGCGCGGCGAGCTCCCCGAGGAGATCCCCGTAAGGGAGACCAAGGCGCTGCTCCTGGCCACGCTGCTCACCGACCCCGGCGCGCGGGACTTCGTACGGCCCCTGCTCGCCGAGTGGCTGACCACAGCCACGGACGTGCTGCGGCTGCTCGCCGTGGCGTCCGCAGGCAACCCCGGACTGCTGCCCCTGCCGTCCCGGTTCGTCTCGCTCAGTCGGCCGCTGCGGCGCGAACTGCTCGCGCTGCTGGACTCGTTGCCGGTGCCGCACCTCGTCGAGGACCTCCTGCGGCACCCCACCGGCTGGAAGCGGGCCGCCGAGACCCTGCACCCCTTCGAGCAGCACGCCCGCCACCCGCGGGCCGCGCTCGCCTTCGCCGTCCTGCGCGGCACCCCGCTGACCGGCCTGCTGGGCACGGCCCTGCGGGACACCGCCGCCGCGCATCCGGACGCCGTACGGGTAGAGGACGACCTGATCAGGCCCGCGTCCTGGGGCGGGCGCCTGGAGCGGGCCCTGGCCGACGGGACCCCCGGGGCCGCCGCGGCGCTGGCCGGGCAGCGTCCGGGCGAACTCGTCCGGCGCCTCGACCACCTGCTGCGCCTGCACACCGGCGAGCGCCCCGTCCCGGAGCTCGTGCGGGCGCTGGAGCGCGGACTGCCCTCCGTGGGCCCCGGCCCGCTGCTCTCCGCCTTCGGGGCACTGCGCGTGCGTGCCGAGGACCGGCTCGGTGCGCGCCGGGTGTTCTTCCCGCGCGGCGAGGTCACCCGCGCCCTGTCGGTGGCGGAGGACCGACCGCCGCTGCCGGAGCCGCTGGTCCGGGAGGTCGCCGGGATGCTGGAGGCAGAAGTGCTGCGCCGGTTCGCCCGGCCCGGGGAGGAGCCGTACGAGCTGGCGGTGCTCGATTCCGCGCTCGCGGACCTGGTCGTGCCCTTCGCGGAGCGCGATTCGGCCAGGACCCTGGTCGCCGTCCCCCGGGGCAGCGCGCAGAGCCTGCCCGCGGGCGAGGTGCTGCGGCTCTTCCTGCACTGGACCGAGCCGACGGGCAACCGCACCGACCTCGACCTGTCCGTCGCCTTCTTCGACGGCGACTGGCAGTTCACCGGCCGGTGCGACTACACGCAGCTCCGGCACGGGCCGGAGGGCGCCGCCGTGCACTCCGGCGACCTCACCTCGGCTCCGGCTCCGGCCGGGGCCACCGAGTACGTGGACCTGGACCTGGCGAAGCTCGCCGAGCACGGGGACGCGTACGCGGTGCCCCTGGTGTTCAGCTTCAACAACGTGCCGTTCGAGGAGCTGCCGGACGCCTTCGCGGGCTTCATGGCCCTGCCGGCGGACGGCCCGCGCGACGCCTCGTACGATCCCCGGACCGTGCGCCAGCGCTTCGACCTGACGGGCGAGTCCCGGGCCTACCTGCCGATGGTGGTGGACCTCGGCGCCCGCCGGGCCCTGTGGGCGGACGTCCACCTGCCGCCTTCGGGCTCCCACCAGAGCGTCGGCGCCTCCGGCGGCGAACGGCTCGCCGCCGCCGCGGAGGACGTCTGCGACCACTTCGGCTCCGGTACCCGCACCACCCTGTGGGACCTCACCGTGTGGCGGGCGGCGGCCCGAACCCGTGAGGTGGTGGTGATCCGGCGGGCCACCGAGAGTTCGGCCACCGACGAGGTGTGGCTCTACCGGGCCGCGGCCGGTGAGCAGCCGGCGGCCTTCGCCGCGCGGATCGCCGCCCTGGAGCCGCCCGAGGAGCGCCGGCCCCGCGCGGACGCCGACGCGGAGGCCGCCGAACTGGCCGCCGGGAAGCGCGCGTTCCTGGCGCTGACCAGCGCGAGCGTGGCACCGGAAGGGGGTTCGGGGACGGCCTACCGGCTCTTCCCCGGACCGGCCGAAGTGCCCGGGTCCTTCGCCCGGGTGACGGCCGGGGACCTCGTGGCCGAGCTGGGCTGAAAGGCCGTAGGGCTTCGAGTGTCGGCGCGGGCCGATATCCTCTGTGACCATGCTCGCCGACCGTACGACCGCAGAGACGATGTGGCCGACCGCGTACCCACAGGGGTACGCGGTCGTCGACGTGGAGACCACCGGGCTCGCTCGCGACGACCGGATAATCTCCGCGGCCGTCTACCGGCTCGACGCTCAGGGCAACGTCGAGGACCACTGGTACACGCTGGTCAACCCGCTCCGGGACCCCGGGCCCGTGTGGATCCACGGTCTGACCAGCGACATGCTCCAGGACGCGCCGCTCTTCAAGGACATCGCCGAGGAGTTCGCGGGCCGGCTCGCCGACCGGGTGCTGGTGGCGCACAACGCGATCTTCGACTGGCAGATGATCGCCCGCGAGTACGCGCGGGCCGAGGCCACCGCGCCGGTGCGCCAGCGGCTGTGCACCATCGCCCTGTCGAAGGAACTGAACCTCCCGCTGCCCAACCACAAGCTGGAGTCGCTCGCCGCGCACTTCGGCGTGGTCCAGCAACGCGCCCACCACGCGCTCGACGACGCCCGGGTCCTCGCGGAGGCGTTCCGTCCGTCCCTGCACGCGGCCGCGCGGGACAACGTACGGCTGCCCCTGCTGGAATGCCGGCCGCTGACGGAGTGGTCGGACACCCCCGCCGCCCCGCGCGTCGGGTACCAGGCCTCGTACGGGGCGAGCTCGAGCTGGCGGCCCTCGCGCAAGCGGCCGCCGTGCCCGTATCCGAACCCGGGGCGGTGGGCGGACGGCACCCCGCTCAAGCAGGGCATGCGGATCGCGTTCTCCGGCGACACCTCGGTGGACCGGGAGCTGCTGGAGGACCGCACCGCGGAGGCCGGCCTGCACGTCGCGACGAGCCTGTCCCGGCTCACGAGCCTGCTCGTGACGAACGACCCGGACTCCTCGACCTCCAAGACGGTGAAGGCGAAGTCCTTCGGAACCCCCGTCGTCGACGAGGCGGCCTTCACCCAGCTGCTGCGGGACGTGGCTCCGGCGCAGGACTGACCCCGGGCAGGCTCGGGGGCCGGCCATCGGGCTGCCCGTCGGGCCGCTCGTTGGGCCGGCCGGGTGCCCGCTCGGCGACTCACCCCGGTGGATCTTGTTCCGGCGGTCCGCCCTGCGCAGCATGCCGCGCATGGCACGTTGCGAAGTCTGCGGGAACGATTACGGCATGTCCTTCGAAGTACACGCACAGGGTGCTGTGCACGTCTTCGACTGCTTCTCCTGCGCCATTCACCGCATGGCGCCCATCTGCGAGCACTGCCGGGTCCAGATCATCGGGCAGGGCGTCGAGGTCGAAGGACAGTGGTTCTGCGGAGGGCACTGCGCCCGCGCGGAGGGGAAGGTGGGCATCACCGACCGCGTCTGACTCCCGTCCCGTACTCCCCCGGCTTACCCCTCTCCCCTCCGCCACGACCCCGGACGGCCACCCGGCCGCCGGGGTCCTCGCCGCTGGGGGTACCGTCGTGGGCGTGTACCGCTTTGTGCTGACCCGGCAGTGGGTGTGCCTCACCCTCATCGGCCTCGCCCTGATCCCCGCGATGATCAAGCTGGGGTTCTGGCAATTCCACCGTCATGAGCACCGTGTCGCACAGAACGAGCTGATCGACGCGAACCTGCGGGCGAAGCCGGTCCCCATGACCGAGGTCACCTCCCCGGGCCACGTGGTCCCGCGCGCCGACTTCTGGCGGGCCGTGACCGCCACCGGTACGTACGACTCCGCGCACGAGGTCGTCGTGCGCATGCGCACCGACAACGACGACAAGGTCGGCTTCCACGTCCTCACCCCGCTGGTACTGGCCGACGGCCGGGTCGTGCTCGTCAACCGCGGCTGGGTCGCGGGCGGCGACGACCCGCGCGCCTACCCGCCGGTGCCGGCCGCGCCCGCCGGCGAGGTCACGGTCACCGGACGGCTGAAGGCCGACGAGACCAGCGGCGGCAGCGGCATCAAGGACCGCAAGGGCCTGCCGGACCGCCAAGTGATGCTGATCAACAGCAAGCAGCAGGCCGCGTACCTGGGCAAGCCCGTCCTCGGCGGCTACCTGGAACTCACCGCCCCGGTCCCGGCCGAAGGCAAGCCCGAGGTGGTCGCCGACCCCGACCACGACTCGATCGGGCCGCACATGGCGTACGCCGTGCAGTGGTGGCTGTTCACCTTCGCGGTACCGGTGGGCTGGATCGTGCTCGTACGGCGCGAGAAGCGCGACCGCGAGGCCGCGGCCGCCGCCGGGACCGCCGCCTCCGAACGGGAGCCGGTGGCGACCGCGTAGCGTGTCGGGCATGGATCTTGGACTGAAGGACCGTGTCTACGTAGTCACCGGCGCCACCAGGGGCCTCGGCTACGCATCCGCCCGCGAACTCACCGCCGACGGCGCGAAGGTGGTGCTCACCGGCCGGGACGCGGGGCGCGCCGAGGCCGCGGCCAAGGCGCTGGGCCCGAACGCGGTCGGCATGGCCGCCGACAACTCCGACCCCGGGGCCGCCTCCCGGCTCGTCGCCGCGGCCCGGGAACACTTCGGCCGCCTCGACGGCATCCTCATCAGCGTCGGCGGCCCGGCGCCCGGTTCGGCGGCCGACAACACCGACGAGCAGTGGGCGGCGGCCTTCGAGTCGGTCTTCCTCGGCGCGGTCCGCCTCGCGCGGGCGGCGGCCGCCGAGCTCTCCGACGGCGGGGTCATCGGCTTCGTCCTGTCGGGCTCCGTGCACGAGCCGATCCCGGGCCTCACCATCTCCAACGGACTGCGCCCCGGCCTGGCCGGCTTCGCGAAGTCCCTCTCCGTGGAGCTGGGCCCTCGTGGCATCCGCGTGGTCGGCCTGCTGCCCGCCCGCATCGACACCGACCGGGTCCGCGAGCTCGACGCCCTGTCCGGGGACGCGGACCTCGCGCGCACCCGCAACGAGGCGGGGATCCCGCTGCGGCGTTACGGCACCCCGGAGGAGTTCGGCCGCTCGGCGGCCTTCCTGCTCTCCCCGGCGGCTTCCTACCTGACCGGCGTCATGCTCCCGGTGGACGGCGGCTCCCGGCACGGCTTCTGAGCCGTCCGCCCCGGCTCCGCCTCACGTCACCCGCCGCGCCCGGCGCAGGGTGACGTGGAGGCGGGCCTCCGCCGGGAGGGCCGGGAGCGCCGCCGAGGCGCGGGCCCGGCCCAGCACCGGTCCGGCGAGGGCCGCCAGCACGTCGGCCGGCACCGCGTGCGGCTCCAGCTCCAGGGCGACCCGCAGGGCCGGGGCCCCGCGCCGCCCGCACAGGGTGACCCGGCACCGTGCCACGCCCTCCACGGCCTCCCGGACATCGGCCTCGACGGCCTCCTCCAGCGCCCGCCCGCGCAGTACGGCGAACGCCCCGTCCCCGGTGTCCACGAGCACCGCCGCGAGCCGGGCCCGCCGCAGTTGGGACAGCAGCCACCACAACGCCAGCAGGACGCACACCCCGAGGGCGGCGAGCACCACCCACCAGGGCGCCGGCCAGCCCGGCCCGCGCGGGGCCAGCAGGGGTTCGTCGCGGCCTTCGAACGGCCCGGACGCGGTCAGCACCGACGCCCCCGCCGCCAGCAGGACCAGTCCGAGCAGCGCGAGCAGAACCCGGTTCACCGTCCCCAGGGTCACCGGCGGTTCACCCGTACCCTCGGCCGTACCTCGCGGGCCAGGCCCAGCTCGTCGACACCGACGGCCAGCACCGCGTCCAGATCGGCCCGTACGTCGTCCAGTTCGCGGAAGTGGGACACCGCCCGGACCCCGATGCGGGACCGGCCCACCCTGACCCGCACCGACCGCACCCCGGCCACCTCCATGACCCGGTCGCGCAACACCTGCGCGGCGGCCTTGCGTTCCAGTCCGCCCCGGACCTCCGGGTGCCCGGAGGCCATCGGGAGGATTCCGCGCAGGCCCGGGGTGAGGGCGTACAGCAGGAGCGCGGCCCCGGCCGCGGCCAGGACCCCGCCGCCGATCAGCACTCCGGGGTCGGCCGGGGTGTGCCGCTCCAGCGCGCGGGAGAGCTCGTCGCGCCAGCGCATGCCCGGGTGGTGCGCCCGTACGGCGGCCAGGTCGTACAGGAACAGCCCCGCCACCGCGAGGACGGCGAGCGCCCCCACGGCGGCCGGAAGCCGCCGGGGCGACCGGAAGCGGGCGCTCACCGGACCCGCCGGTCCCGCCCGGCGGCGGGCCGGGCGGGGTGCAGGTGCTCGATGTCGACGTCCACCTCGGGTACGGCCATCTCCGCGTACTCCTCGACGCGCCGGGCGACGCTGCGGCGTACGGCCGCGCACTGGGCGGCGAGGTCGGAGGGGTAGGGGAGCTCCAGGACGACCCGTACGCGGGCGATGTCGTGGTGCACGGTGACGGTGGCGTGCGGCGCGGCCGCGTCCGGAGCGGGCCGGGTCAGGGCCTCCAGGGCGGCCCTGGCGGCGATCTTCGCGACGACCCGGTCGGCGATCCGGGTGGCGCCCCGCTCGGCGGCGGGCACCCGGGGCGGGGTGGGCCGGGGGGTGCTCATCGGTCCCGGTCCCGGTCACGGTCCCTGCCCCGGTCCCGGTCACGGTCGCCGGGGCGGCCCCGGGGGCGGAAGAAGTCCCCGGGTTCCAGGTCCCCGTCGAGGAACCGGCCCACGACGAAGCCGATGGCGCCGAGCGCGGCCACCAGCAGGAAGGCCCCGAAGCCGCCGAAGTACCCGGCGAACCCCAGTGCCATGCCGGCCACCAGGCCGACGACCGACATGCTCATGCGGGCTCCTCTACTGCAGTCGGGACTCCGGCTCCTCGTCGTCCTCGTCCGGCAGCTTGACGTCGCTGACCGCGATGTTGACCTCGACGACCTCGAGGCCGGTCATCCGCTCCACCGCCGAGACGACGTTCTCACGGACGGCCCGGGCCACGTCCCTGATCGACACGCCGTAATCCACGACGATCTCCAGGTCGAGGGCGGTCTGCAGCTCGCCGACCTCCGCCTTCACGCCCCGGCTGACGGAGGACTTGGCCCCGCCGGGGACGCGGTCGCGGACGGCGCCGAAGGTACGGGAGAGGCCGCTGCCGCTGCCCATGGCGTGGACGCCGGCCACCTCGCGGGCGGCCAGGCCGGCGATCTTCTCGACCACGCCGTCGGCGATGCTCGTGCGGCCGCGGTCGGCGGGGGGCTTGGCGGTGCCGCCTGTGGCGGCGGATTCGGTCATCTCGTATCCCTTCGCGCGTGCGGGCTCCCTCCCGACCAACGGTAAGTCGGCACCCCGGGCGGCGCCCGTCCCGACGCGGCCGGGGGGGATCCGCTGCGCGGGGAGAAGTCCCCTACCCGCCCTTCGCCCGTTCCCCGGGCTGCGCCCGGACCCCCTGGGGCTTCCGCCCCCAGACCCCGCTCCTCAAACGCCGGAGGGGCTGGAATTGCCGCTACGCGGCAAACCAGCCCCTGCCAAAATCCAGCCCCTCCGGCGTTTGAGG
>NZ_JBHVYI010000110.1:0-26302 GCF_042880975.1 Streptomyces sp. NPDC058289 | reverse complement strand
GGCGCTGGGCGGACCCCTCGCGGCCGGCGGGCCCCCCGCGGCGGCCGCGGGCGGCCCCCCCACGCGCGGCCCCTCACCCCGCACCCCTGCCGGGGGGGGGGGCTCCCCCGGGGGAGCGCCCCCCACCGGCTTTCGTGGCCACCGGAATTCAGGCCGTGGCAGCATCGGGCGTGACTGCCCCCGGACGTGCAACGCCCGGGAGGCCTGGGAGTTCCGCGTGGTGTGGTTGAGGGAAGCCGGGCGGCTCTGAGCCGACCCCGGTCGGCCATCGGCCGCCGGGGCTGTCGGTGGGGCTTGGTAGAACTGTTGTCGGACGACACCGCACGGCCGGGCACCACCGCCCGCCACACCGTCAGGAGCAGCGCACATGACCATCGGGGATCACCTGAGCGAGCTGGGCGGCCTGCCGACCTTCGACTTCCCGGGGCCGAAGGACACCCGCGAGCTGCCGGAGGCCGGGTCCGTGGCCTGGCGGATCTCGGTGGACACCTACGACGCCGACGAGGAATGGCCGCAGGCCTTCGCCCGGTTCACCGAATCCGTGGACACCCGGCGGGTCCGGTCCCTGATCGTGGGCGGCTGGTCCGAGGCGTACGAGGCCTCCAGCGCCGGGATCGTCGAGGCACTGGTCGAAGCCGCCCCGAAGCTCCCCGCGCTGCGGGCGCTGTTCGTCGGCGACCTCACGTCCGAGGAGTGCGAGGTCTCGTGGATCCAGCAGTCGGACGTGGGTCCGCTGCTGCCGGCGTATCCCGCACTGGAGGAGTTCGGCGTGCGCGGCGGCGAGGGGCTGGTCTTCCCGCCCGTGGAGCACGCGGCGCTGCGCGTGCTGCGCCTGGAGGCCGGCGGGCTCCCGAAGGAGGTGGTGGCCGGGGTCGCGCGGAGCGAGTTCCCCGCCCTCACCGAGCTCGACCTGTGGCTGGGCACCTCCGACTACGGCGGGGACGCCGAAGTCGGTGACCTGGAGCCGTTCCTGAGCGGCGAGCGGCTGCCCGCCCTGCGCCGGCTCGCGCTGCGCAACAGCGAGATCCAGGACGCCGTCGCGGCGGCGCTCGCCACCGCTCCGGTCGTTGAGCGGCTGGAGGTGCTCGACCTCTCCATGGGCATCTTGACCGACGAAGGCGTCGAGGCTCTGCTGGCGGGGCGCCCCCTGACCCATCTCACCAAGCTCGACCTGCACCACCATTACGTCGGCGAACCGCTTCGGGAGCGGCTGAGCGCGGCGCTCGCCCCCCACGGCGTGGAGGTGGATCTGGGCGACCCCCAGACCGCGGACGTGGACGACGACGCCGAGTACCGCTACGTCGCGGTCGCGGAGTGACGCGTACTGCTCCCGCGGCCTTCGCCGTCGTCGGCAATCCGGGCAACCGCCGGGTCGCCCTGTTCCAGGAGGCCGTTCGCGCCGCCGGACTGCCCGGGGCGCGGGTGGTTCCGTGGCGGGACGTGCTGACCGGCCGGGCCGTCTTCCGGGCGGGCGAGTGCGTACGGATCGACTCTCCCGGCGAGGACCCCGAGGTGGAGCGGCTGCTGCGCGGGGCCGCCGATGCCTCCCGCGTCGAGGGCACGGGACGCTGGTACCGCCGGTTCACCGACGCGGTGCACCTGGTGGCGGAGGCGGTGCGGTCGGCGGGCGGCACGCTGACGGTCGATCCGGACGAGCTCGCGGTGCTGTTCGACAAGCGGCTCTGTCACGGGGTGCTGGCGGCTGCCGGCACGCCCGTCCCGGCCTCCCCGACCTCGGGCCCGGGCGCCGTCCGCGCCCCGGTGCGCGGCTGGGAGGAGGTCCGGGCCGTCCTCGCCCTCCCCGGCTACCGCCGGGCGTTCGTGAAGCTCGCGCACGGCTCCTCGGCCTCCGGGGTGCTCGCGGTGGAGACGGGCGCGGGCGACAGGATCCGCGCCACCACCTCCGTGGAGCGGGCCCCTTCGGGGGCGCTGCACAACTCGCTGCGCCTGCGGCGGTACGAGGACGAGCGGGTGATCGGCGCCATCGTCGACGCCCTGGCCCCCGACGGCCTGCACATCGAGCGGTGGCTGCCGAAGGCTTCCCAGCAGGGGCGCTCCGCCGATCTGCGGGTGGTCGTCATCGGCGGTCGGGCCACCCACGCCGTGGTCCGCACCGCGGCCGGTCCGCTCACGAACCTGCACCTCGGCGGGGCCCGCGGCGATCTCGACGCGGCCGTCGCCGCCGTGACGGCGGCGGGCGGACGCTGGGAGGCGGACGCGCTCGCCGTCTGCGAGCGGGCCGCGGCCGCCTTCCCGCGCACGCTCTGCGTGGGGGTGGATCTGCTGCCCGCCCTCGGCTGGCGGAGCTTCGCCGTGGGCGAGGTCAACGCCTTCGGGGACCTGCTGCCCGGGCTGACGGGACTGCCCGGCTCGCCCGCCGAGGGCCGGGACACCTATGCGGCCCAAGTGGCCGCCGTACGACAGGAACAGCATGCACACGCCCCCGCCCGCCCCTGACCCCGAGCCCGAGCCCGAGCCCGATATGAATGAGGTCGTCGGCCGCGACGACCTGCTGCTCGTCACCCTCGATACGTTGCGCCACGACGTGGCCGCGCGGCTGGCCGCCGAGGGACGGATCCCGAACCTGGCGGCGCGGCTGCCCGGCGGGGTGTGGGAGCGGCGGCACGCGCCGGGGAGTTTCACCTACGCATCCCACCAGGCCATGTTCGCCGGTTTCCTGCCCACCCCCGTCGGGCCGGGCCCGCATCCGCGGCTGTTCGCCGCCCGGTTCCCGGGCAGTGAGACCACCGCCGGGCGCACCTGGGTGTTCGACACCCCGGACCTGGTGTCGGGGCTGGCCCGGGCGGGCTACCGGACCGTGTGCGTGGGGGGCGTCGGCTTCTTCAACAAGGCTGCCGCGCTGGGCTCCGTACTGCCCGGGATGTTCCAGGAGTCCCACTGGAAACCGGAGTTCGGGGTGGCGTCGCCGACGTCCTTCGAGGCCCAGGTGTCCCGCGCCGAGCGGGTCGTCGCCGAACTGCCGGACGACCGGCGGCTGTTCCTCTTCCTGAACGTATCGGCCATGCACCAGCCGAACTGGTTCCACTCCCCCGGGGCGACCGCGGCGGACGGGGACTCGTGGGAGACGCACGCGGCCGCGCTGGAGTACGTCGACCGGCACATCGGGCGGCTCTTCGACGCGATGCGCTCGCGGCGCCGCTGCTTCGCGATCGTCTGCTCCGACCACGGGACCACGTACGGGGACGACGGGTACACGGGGCACCGGCTCGCCCACGAGGCGGTCTGGACGGTCCCGTACGCACAGTTCCACCTGAACCACGAGGAGCCCGGCCCCCGATGACCCCGATGCCCCATGTGAACAGCCCCACCCCGTACGAGAGTTACGTGTACGCCTACCCGCACAAGACGGCGTACCGGCCGCTCCCCGAGCGGCCGGAACTGCGCGGGCTGTGGGCGGAGCAGCCCAAGGGCGCCCTCTCGCTCTACCTCCACGTCCCCTTCTGCGAGGTGCGCTGCGGATTCTGCAACCTCTTCACCCGGATCGGCGCCCCGGAGGGCCTGACCACGGCCTATCTCGACGCGCTGGAGCGGCAGGCGTCGGCGGTCCGCGGCGCGCTGGGCGACGAGGAGCCCGTACGGTTCGCGGCGGCCGCCTTCGGCGGCGGGACGCCGACCTTCCTGACGGCGTCCGAGCTGGAGCGGCTCTGCGACATCGCGGAGAAGGCCGCGGGCGGCGATCTGCGGGCGGTGCCGCTGTCGGTGGAGGCCTCGCCTGCCACGGCGACGGCGGACCGGCTCGCCGTCCTGGCCGACCGGGGGACGACCCGGCTCAGCCTGGGCGTGCAGAGCTTCGTGCCCGACGAGGCGCGTTCCGCCGTGCGTCCGCAGAAGCGGGCGGAGGTGGAGGCGGCCCTGTCGGGGATCCGCGACGCGGCGCTGCCGGTGCTCAACGTCGATCTGATCTACGGCATAGACGGGCAGACGGAGCAGAGCTGGCGGTACTCCCTGGACGCGGCGCTCGCCTGGCGGCCGGAGGAGCTGTACCTGTACCCGCTGTACGTTCGCCCTCTGACGGGCCTGGGGCGCAGGCCGGCCGACGCCTCGTCCGCCGGGTGGGACGAGCAGCGGCTGCGGCTGTACCGGGCCGGACGGGACCACCTGCTGGCCGCCGGGTACGAGCAGGTGTCGATGCGGATGTTCCGCCGGACCGGGGCCCCGCAGGAGGCCGCCGACGACTACGCCTGCCAGACCGACGGCATGATCGGCCTCGGCTGCGGGGCTCGCTCCTACACGGCCGAGCTGCACTACTCCTTCGACTACGCGGTCGGCATGAGCGAGATCCGCGGCATCATCGACGACTACGTGAGCCGCCCGGAGGAGGACTTCGCGCGGGCCGAGCACGGCCGCTGGATCGACGCGGAGGAGGCCCGGCGCCGACACCTGCTGCAGTCCCTGCTCCAGGCACGGGGGATGCCGGTGAGCGAGTACCGGGAGCGGTTCGGGAGCGGTCCGTGGGAGGACTTCCCGGCGGAGCTTGCGGCCTTCGCGGAGCGCGGCTGGCTCGTGGACGACGCGGAGCTGCTGCGGCTGACCCCGGAGGGCCTGGCGCACTCGGACGCCGCGGGCCCGGCGCTGTTCTCGGCGGACGTACGGGCCACGATGGCCGCGTACGAGCGCAAGTGACGGGCGCCCGGGCGCAGGCCGCGGAGCCGCCGATGGACCTGACCGTGCTCTACCGGGGGCCCTTGTCCTCCTGCGACTACGACTGTCCCTACTGCCCGTTCGCCAAACGGCGCGACAGCCGGGAGCTGCTGGCGGCCGACCGGGCCGCCCTGGAACGGTTCACCGGCTGGGCGGCCGGGAACACCGGCGACCGGCTGTCCGTCCTGTTCACCCCGTGGGGCGAGGGCCTGGTCCGCTCCTGGTACCGGCGCGCCCTGGTCGAGCTGTCGCACCTTCCGCACGTGCGCCGCGTCGCGATCCAGACCAACCTGAGCGGCCGCACCGGCTGGACCGCCGGGGCCGACCGGGACACGCTCGCGCTGTGGTGCACGTACCACCCGGGGCAGACCCCGTACGACCGCTTCCTGGGCAAGTGCCGGGAACTGGTCTCCGCCGGGGTGCGGTTCAGCGTGGGCGTGGTCGGCCTGCCCGAACACCTCGCGGAGGCCCGCCGGCTGCGCGCCGCGCTGCCGCCCGAGGTGTACCTGTGGGTCAACGCGGCGGAGGGGCACGCGTACACCGATCCGGAGGCGGCCGACTGGACCGGCCTGGACCCGCTCTTCCCGTTCAGCCGCCACCCGCACCGCTCGGCGGGCCTGCCGTGCCGCACGGGCGCCTCGGTGATCTCGGTGGACGGCGCCGGCACGGTCCGGCGCTGCCACTTCGTCAAGGCGGAGCTGGGCAACCTCTACGACGGCTCGTACCGGGCCGCCCTGCGCCCGCGCGCCTGCCCCCTGGCGGTCTGCAACTGCCACATCGGCTACGTCCACCTGGAGACGCTCCCGCTCTACGACGTCTTCGCGGGCGGCGTCCTGGAGCGGATCCCGGCGGCGGGCGCGGACGCGGCCCACGTCGGCCGCCCGCTCCTCCCGCTCCTCCCCGCCGTCCCCGCCCTGCCCGCCGTCCCGTGACACGAAAGGACGGCGGGTGGGCAAAGCGGAGGAAAATTTACCCGCGGTCACATGCGGTTATCGCACAGGGTGATCGCGCAGCGTTTACACGGCGTTCATGACGCGCAGGGCGGCCGACCCGCCGCCGGACGACGAAATCCGCAGGCGAACAGGTCTTGACCTGCGGATCTCGCGGAGATTCCATTCGGCCCGGGAGCCACCGAACCAGACGTGCCCACCACCGCCTCGGAGGCGATACCGCTCCCGCGCTCACTCACCGCATCTGCCGATCGGAACACCGCACCGATGACTGACACGATCAGCGCTCCTCAGGCCCTCTCCCCCGCCACCGGTCCCGTGCCCCAGAAGCTCAAGCGTTCCATCGGCGTCGTCGGCGGAACCCTGCTCACCCTCTCGTGCGTGACGCCCGCCTCGACCCTCTTCGTCGTGGTCCCGGACCTCTTCTCCAGCCTCGGCACCTGGACCGCGCTCACCATCGCGATCGGCTCCCTGCTCTGCATCGGGGTCGCGTTCTGCTACTCGGAGCTGGGCACCCTCATCCCCAGCGCCGGCGGCGAGTACGCGATGGTGTCCACCCTGTCCGGCCGACTCGCCGGCTGGCTGGTCTTCGTCCTGTCCCTGCTGGTCGTGATGATCGTGCCGCCCGTGATCGCCATGGGCACCGCCGACTACCTCGCCCCCGTCATCGACATGCCGGCCCCGGCCGCCGGCGCCGGCGTGATGCTGCTCGCCACCCTCGCCGGTCTCCTCGACCTGCGGGCCAACGCCTGGATCACCGGCATCTTCCTCGTCCTGGAGGTCGTGGCGGCCGGGCTCGTCGCCGTGCTCGGCTTCGCCCACAGCGAGCGGGGCGCCGGCGCCCTCGTGCACGGCACCGTGGCGGCGGAGGGCGGCGGCACGTCCACCGTCACCGCGATGATGGTCGTCTCCGGGCTGGCCATCGCGCTCTTCGTCACCCAGGGCTTCTCGACGGCCGTCTACCTCTCGGAGGAGCTGGAGAACCCGCGCCGCAACGTCCCGCGGACCGTGCTGGCCACCCTCGCCATCTCCGCCGCCGTCATCCTGGTGCCGGTCATCGCCATCACCCTGGGCGCCCCCGACCTGGAGGCCCTGACCTCCGGCGACCTCGGCACCATGGTGACCGCGTGGTCCAACTCGGCGGTCGGCACCTTCGTCAGCCTCTGCGTGGCCCTCGCCATCGTCAACGCGGGCATCGTCATGGTCATCCAGAACTCCCGGGTGCTGTTCGCCTCCGCCCGCGACAAGGCCTGGCCCGCGCCGGTCAACTCCGCGCTCTCGCGGCTCGGCCGGTTCGGCTCCCCGTGGGTGGCCACCCTGCTCGTCGGCATCCCCGGCGCGGCGATGTGCTTCGTCAACCTGGACACCCTCTACGGGGTCACCGGCGTCTCGGTGACCGGCATGTACCTGCTGGTCGCCGTGGCCGCCCTGGCCAGCCGGCGCGGGGCGCACCGCGAGACGGCCGCCTGGCGGATGCCGCTGTGGCCCGCCGTCCCGATCGTGCTGATCCTGGTGTTCGCGTACATCCTCACCCAGCAGGAGACGCAGTACCTGCTGTGGACCGGCGGGATCACCGCCGTCGCCACCCTGTACTGGGCGCTGTACCTGCGCCCCCGCAAGGACACCCGCTGGCTGGTCAGCATCCCCGTGGACGAGGACGACCCGGCTTCGGCCGCGGCTCCGGCTCCTGCCGCCTCCGCGTAGCGGTCGACGCCGGCTGAGGTGCGGTGCGGGGGGGCCCGGGGGTGTGGCCGGGGCCCGCACCCCATTTCGGACGGCGGGGCGGAAGGCCGCCCACGGCGCCGGGGGCTGGCCCGCCGGGGCTCCTGCCCCCCCGGGGCGGGGGCCGCGCCGCGGCCCCCGCCCGCCGCGGGGGGGGGGGCGGGGCGGGTGGGGGGGGGGGGGGGCGCCGGGGGGTCTTCCCCGGCCCCCCCCCACCTCTTTGCGTACGGCCTCTCGTACGACCGGCCCGGGCGCGGGGTCATGCCCCGACGCGGATCACCACCTTGCCGAAGGGCGCGTCCTCGGCGTAGCCGCGGTAGGCCTCGCGGGCCTCCTCGAAGGGGAGCACCCGGTCGATCACCGGGCGCAGCCTGTGCGTCGCGATCGCCCGGTTCATCGACTCGAACTGCGTCCGGCTGCCGACGAACACCCGCCGGATCGTCGCGAGGCTCGAGGCGTACGCGGCGTGCGAGATCTCTATCCCGGACTTCGCGGCACTGGCGGTGATCAGCAGGGCGATCTGCCCGTGGAGCGAACTGGCGCGCACCGACTGCTCGATGGTCTCCGGGCCGCCCGTCTCCACCACCAGGTCGGCGCCACCGTCGGTCAACTCCCGGACGGCGGAGCCCCACTCGGGTGTGCTCACGTAGTTCACGACCGCGTCGGAGCCCAGCGCCTTCAGCCGGTCGGCCTTCTCTTCGCTCGACGTGGTCGAAACGACCCGGCAGCCCAGCAGTTTCGCGAACTGCACGGCGAAGAGCGCGACCGGACCGGTGCCGAGGGTCAGCACGCTCTGCCCCGGCAGGGGCGCTCCGCCCTCCCCGCCCGTCAGCGCGTTCCAGGCGGTGACCGCGGCGCACGGCAGGGTCGCGGCCTCCTCCCAGGTCAGGTGGTGCGGGACGCGGACCGCCCACTCCTCGTCGAGCAGGGCGTACTCCGCGAGCATCCCGTCGAGGGTGCAGCCGGGCTGGTCGACCAGGTCCGGGGTGATCCTGCCGTCGCGCCAGCGCGGGAAGTAGGCGCAGGAGACCCGGTCGCCGACCGCGAAACGCGCCACCGCCTCCCCCACCGCGACGACCTCGCCCGCGCCGTCGCTCAGCGGGACCACCCCGGGCGCGGCGGACAGCGGGTAGCGCTCGCGCAGGATCAGCAGATCGCGCTTGTTGAGGGAGGCGGCCCGGACGCGGACCACGATCCCGGTCGGGCCGGCCGGGACCGGGCGGGGGCCGCCGTGGTCCCGTAGGACGACGCCCTCGATCGTGCCGAACGTCTCCAGGTGGTACGCGCGCATGGTGGCCTCCGGCCGTGGTCCGACATCCGGTTCCGGCTCCGTTGCCGATTCCGATTCCGATTCCGATGACGCCGATGCTGCGGCGTTCGAACACGAGCGGGCAATTCCCTCCGGGGAATCGGGGGCTCCGCAGGGGCGGCGGCTAGAAGGGGGACATGACCGCCACCGTCGCCGCCGAGCCGCCCCCCTTCGCCCGCGAGATGCGCCGCCGCCGGGCCCTGCGGCGGTGAGCCAGCTGGAGCTGGCCACCCTCGCCGGGACCACGCAGTGCCACCTCAGCTTCATCGAGAGCGGCCGCTCGACCCCGGGGCGGGCGATGGTGGTACGGCTCGCCGAATCCCTCGGGCTGACCCTCCGGGAGCGCAACGCCCTCTTGCTCAGCGCTGGTTACGCACCCCTGTACGCGGAGTCCGCGCGGGACGCCGAGTCCATCGGGCCGGCCATGGAGGCGCTGCGGTCGATCCTGACCGGGCACCTCCCGTATCCGGCGGTGGTGGCCGGCCCCCGGGGCGAACTCGTCCTGGCGAACGCGGCGTTCGACGTGCTCACGGAGGGCGCCGCCGCGCACCTGCTCGCTCCGCCCGTGAACGTGTTGAGGCTCGCGCTGCACCCGGAAGGCATGGGGCCGCGCGTGGTGAACCTGGCGGCCTGGGGACGGCACATCACGGAGAGCCTGCGCGCCCGGGCCTCCGCGCACCCCGATCCGGGACTGGAGGCCCTGGCGGAGGAGCTGGACGGGTACCTGGCGACTGCCGCCCCGCGCCCGGAGGCACACTCGGGCTCCGGCGGGGCGGACGGGTCCGACCCGGCGGACAGCTCCGGCCCGGTCGACGGGTCCGACCCGGCACACGGCTCTGGCCCGGCCGACGGGTCCGGCCCGGCCGACGGGTCCGGCCCGGCCGACGGGTCCGGCCCGGCCGACGGCTCCGGCCCAGCCGACGGCTCCGGCCCGGCCGAGCACCTGGGCTTCGCCGTGCCCCTGCGGCTGCGGACCTCCGCGGGGGAGCTCCGGCTGCTGACCACGCTGACCTCGTTCTCGACCGCCGTGGACGTGACGCTGGCCGAGCTGCACCTCGAGGCCTTCCTGCCCGCCGACGCGGCCAGCGCCGAGCTGCTGCGGCGCCGGGAGGAGGCCCGGGTGGGGGCCAGCCCCCGGCGCTGAGAGCCGTACCGCCGTCCCGAATGGTGGAACGGGTGTCTCCCCCGCTCCACCGCTTCGTCTATGCTCCGCGCCATGGCCGTCACCCAGCGCCTCCTGTCGCGCTCCTGTTGTCCCCGCTGACGCCTGCCTGCTCCGACCCGCCCGCCCCGCGGCCGATGCCCCGACGCCCCGTCGTCCCGGCGCACCCCCAGAGCCCACGGTCCCGCCGCATCTCCTGAACCGCCACGCATCCCCTGTGCCGTCACGCATCCCCCGTACCGTCGTGCATCCGATTCCGCTTCCGCCCCCACCCCCGGCGGCCCCCGCCTCCCGAAGGAGCCCGTTCCCCATGAGCAGCAGCCCCGCCCTCCTCGACGTCAGCCAGGCCCACGCCCGTCACGCCGAGTTGCGGATCGTCGATGTCCGCACCCCCGGCGAGTACGCCTCCGGCCACCTCCCCGGCGCACTGAACATCCCCCTCGACCGGATCGGCCGATCCCTGCCCGAGCTGCGCGAGGCCGCGGAGGCGCAGGAGCTGCTCCTGGTGTGCGCCTCGGGGACCCGGTCGCAGAACGCGGCCCGGACCCTGGCCGGGCACGGCATCGCGGCCACCAGCCTCACCGGCGGCACCTCCTCCTGGTCGGCTCAAGGGCATCCGCTCGACTACCCCGCCGGTGGACCCCGCCGGGTCTGGGCCATGGAGCGCCAGGTCCGGCTGACCGCAGGCGCGCTCGTCCTCCTCGGGCTGCTCCTCGGCCTGCTGGTGCACCCGGCCTTCGAGCTGCTCAGCGCCGGGATCGCGGCCGGGCTCGTCTTCTCCGCCCTCACCGACACGTGCGGCATGGCCCTGGTCCTCGGCCGACTGCCCTTCAACCGCCGCCGGTAGACCGCCCGATCCCACTTTCGCCCGACATCCAGGACGATTTCGTCCATCATCCAGACTCCGCTTGTCGATACCGCCCGGACACCGACAGGATGCACCCCATGGCCCCCGTACTCGTATCGCGTCGTCACGTAGATCTGCTGCGTGTGTCGACCATGCTCTGTCGGGCTGCCACCCCCCGTACGCACGGCTGTTGATCTCACCGATCCGCCGCATCTGACTCCGTACGGATGAGTCCGCGCCTCTCGGCGCACCCTTCACCGCTTCCTTCAGCACTCCCTTTCACCGCGCCGTTCGCGGCGGCCGCAGCCCTGCCCACAGGGCTGGCCCCGGCCATGCCTGCGGTCGCGCGGACTCCCGCGTCCCTGCCCGCACTTCCCCGTACACGTGCCACCGCCGCCCCGTAGCCCGATCCTCGTGCGGCGGTGCGCGTCACGCTGCTCCGACGAGGTTTCGCCATGCCCGAGAATCCGCTCCTGCTGCACTGGTTCCTGCCCACCGGCGGGGACGGCCGCGACCCCGGCGGGGTCACCGCCGTCCAGGGGCGCAGCCGTACGGCCACCCGCCGGCCCGCGGACGTTCCGTACCTGGCACAGGTCGCTCGCGCCGCCGAACAGGCCGGATTTCATTCGCTGTTGACCCCGGTGGGGCTCGGTTGCGTCGATCCGTGGATCCTGACGGCCGCACTCGCGCAGCACACCACCCGGATCGGCTTCCTCGTGGCGTTCCGCGCGGGGTTCGCGAGTCCGACGCTGATCGCCCAACAGGCGGACGCCTTCCGCCGGTTCGCCGGTGGGCGGCTCGGGTTGAACGTGGTGACGGGCGGCGATCCCGCCGAGCAGCGGGCCTACGGGGACGGGCTGGCGCACGACGAGCGCTACGCCCGCACCGATGAGGTGATGGCCGTGCTGCGCGACCTCCTGGACGGGAAGTCCGTGGACCACGAAGGCACCCACCTGCACATCGAGGGAGCGCGCCTCACCGATCCGGAGCTGAGCCACCCGGTCCCGCTCTACTTCGGCGGCGCCTCGCCCGCGGCCGAGGAGGTCGCCGCCCGGCGGGCCGACGTACAACTGCTGTGGGGCGAGCCGCCGTCGGCCGTCGCCGCGCGCATCGACCGGCTGCGCGAGCGGGCCCGTTCGGCAGGCCGTACGGTCCGCTTCGGGCTGCGGCTGCACGTCATCAGCCGGGACTCCGCGGCCGAGGCCTGGGCCAAGGCGGACCGGATCCTCGCCGGGCTGGATCCGGCGGCGGTCCGGGCGAGCCAGGAGCGGTTCGCCGCCATGGACTCCACCGGGCAGGCTCGGATGGCGGCCCTGCACGGCGGGGTCGCGGACGCCGAACGGCTGACGGTGGCACCGAACCTCTGGGCGGGCATCGGGCTGGTCCGCGAGGGTGCCGGGACGGCCCTGGTCGGCTCGCACGACGAGGTCGCGGCGCGGCTGGCGGAGTACCGGGCCTTGGGTGTCGACGAGTTCATCCTGTCCGGCTATCCGCATCTCGAAGAGGCCTACCGGGTGGGCGAAGAGGTCGCCCCGCGCCTGCGCGCCCTGACCGGGGCGGCGGCCGCATGACCGCGCTCACCACGCCCGGTGAGGTGTGGCGGCAGTTCCTGCTGGCGTCCACCACGCACGACGGGGTCCGCGGCTACGGCGGCCACCTGCTGGTGGAACACCTCGGGGTGAGCCTGGGCCGCATCGGCACCGGCTCGGCGTACGCCGTGCTGGCAGGGGTGCCCCTGGGTCTACTGATCGGCACCGTCCGGCCCCTCGCGGTGGTGCTGGAGCCGGCCGTGACCTTCCTGCGCCCCCTGCCGCCGCTCGCGTACCTCTCGCTGCTCGTCATCTGGTTCGGCATCGACGAGGCGCCGAAGATCTGGCTGCTGGTGATCGCCGCGCTGCCGCCGATCGCCGCGGCCACGGCGGCTGCCGTGCGGACCGTACCGGACGAACTCGTGGAGGCGGCCAAGGCGTTGGGCTCTGGTCGGGCGTCCCTGCTGCTGTCGGTGCGGCTGCCCGCCGCGCTGACCGAGATCCTCACCGGCATCCGGATCGCCGTCGGGGTCGCCTACACCTCCGTCGTGGCGGCGGAGACCATCAACGGCGTGCCCGGCATCGGCGGCATGATCCGCGACGCCCAGCGCTACAACCTGACGGCCCTGGTGATCGCCGGCATCCTCGCCATCGGACTGTCCGGGATCGCGCTCGACGCCCTGCTCCGGGGAATCGAGCGGTACGCCGTCCCCTGGCGCGGCCGCGGCTGACCGCCCGCGCCCCCCATTCTCCCCAACACCCCTCCTCACTACTGGAGTTCCGTCATGCCCAGAAACGTATCCCGCCGCGCCCTGCTGCTGGCCGCCGCCGTCGCCCTGACCGCTTCCACCACCGTCGCCTGCGGGGCGGACGGCGACGGATCGGCGGCCGCGCCGGGGCGGACCACCGTACGGATCGCCTATCAGGCGATACCCAATGCCGACCTGATCGTGAAGAACCAGCGGCTGCTGGAGCAGGCCCTGCCCGAAGCCGACGTGAAGTGGGTGAAGTTCGAGTCCGGCAGTGACGTCAACACGGCAGTGATCGCCGGTTCGGTGGACCTGGGCCTGGCCGGGTCGAGCCCCGTCACCAAGGGCCTGTCGGCCCCGCTGAACATCCCGTACAAGGTGGTGTGGATCCACGACCTGATCGGCGACAACGAGGCGCTGGTCGCCAAGTCCGGGATCGGCTCGGTCAAGGACCTGGCCGGGAAGAAGGTGGCCGCGCCCTTCGGCTCCACCGCCCACTACTCGCTGCTCGCCGCGCTGAAGGCCGCCGGGCTGGATGCGGCGGCCGTGCAGACTATCGACCTCCAGCCGCAGGACGCTCTCGCCGCGTGGAAGCGCGGGGACATCGACGCGGCGTACGTGTGGACGCCCACGCTGAGCGAGCTGACCAAGGACGGGAAGGTGCTCGTCACCAGCCGGCAGCTCGCGGAGCAGGGCAAGCCCACCGCCGACCTGGGCGTGGTGACGAACGCCTTCGCGGCCGCGCACCCCGAGGTGGTCACGGCCTGGATCAAGGCGCAGGACCAGGCCGTCGGGCAGGCCCGTACCGCCCCCGGCCAGGCGGCGAAGTCCATCGGGGCGGAGCTCGGGCTGCCGCCGGAGGAGGCGCAGCGCCAGCTCTCGGAGCTGGTGCTGCTGAGCGCGAAGGAGCAGACCGGCCCCGACTACCTCGGCACGCCCGGCGCCCCCGGGAAGCTGGCGGCGACCCTGCGCGACGCGGCCGTCTTCCTGAAGGAGCAGAAGAAGGTGGACGCCGTCCCGGACGAGGCCGCCTTCGGCCGGGCCCTCGCGGTGGAGGAGCTCGGCCGTGCCGCGCACTGAACGCGCCCCCGACACCACGACCGCCGGGGCGGCCGACGCCGATCTCGCCGTGGACCTCGCGGGGGTGTCGGTCCGCTACGGACCGGCGAAGCAACCGGTGACGGTGCTCGACGCGGTGGACCTACGGGTCCGCGCAGGCGAGTTCGTCGTCCTCGTCGGCCCCTCCGGCTGCGGCAAGACCACCCTGCTGCGGGTGATCGCCGGCTTCGCCCGCCCGGCTTCGGGCACCGCCCTGGTCCGGGGCACCGTCCCGCGTCCCGGGCGGGGTGCGGGGGTGGTGTTCCAGCAGCCGAGGCTGTTCCCGTGGCGCACCGTCGGCGGGAACCTCGGCTTCGCGCTGGCCCGCCACGGGGTGCCGCGGTCCCTGCGACCGGGCCGGATCGCCGAGTTGCTGGACCGGGTGGGGCTGGCCGGCATGGGCGGCCGCCGCACCTGGGAGCTGTCCGGCGGCCAGCAGCAGCGGGTGGCGCTGGCCCGCGCCCTGGCGGCGGAGCCCGAACTGCTGCTGATGGACGAGCCGTTCGCCGCTCTGGACGCGCTGACCCGGGAGCGCCTCCAGGAGGAGGTCCGTTCCCTGGCCGGGCGGCTCGGCACGACCGTGCTGTTCGTGACGCATTCGGTCGAGGAGGCGGTGCTGCTGGGATCCCGTGTCCTGGTGATGGCGGCCGGGCCGGGCCGGGTGGTGGCGGACCTGCCGATACCGCTCCCCCGCGACCCGGCCACGGACGTCGCGGGGTTGCGGGCCTCCCCCGAGTTCGCCCGGTTGCGCGGCCGGCTGGCCGGGGCGCTGAGCCCCGGCTGACCGACGCCCCTCACCCCTCACCCGTCACCCGTCACCCGTCGCCCGTCGCCCGGGGACCCGCTCCCCGGGCCCCGACGCCCGACACCCCGGCGCCGGTCGCTCCGGGGCCCGTCACCCCGGCACGACCGCCGGGCTCGCTCCGCCCAGGGTGAGTGCGGTGTTCACCAGGCCGACGTGGCTGAACGCCTGGGGGAAGTTTCCGAGTTGGCGTCCGGAGACGGGGTCGTACTCTTCGGCGAGGAGTCCCACGTCGTTGCGTACGGCCAGCAGCCGCTCGAAGAGCTCCCGCGCCTCCTTCTCCCGCCCGGTCAGGTGCAGGGCGTCGGTCAGCCAGAACGAGCAGGCGAGGAAGGCCCCTTCGTCGCCGGGCAGGCCGTCCACCGAAAGCCCCTCGGTGCTGTAGCGGCGGACCAGGCCGCTGCGGCCCAGTTCCTCGCGCACCGCGTCGACCGTGCCGATGACGCGGGGGTCGTCCGCCGGTAGGAAGCCGACGCGGGGAATGAGGAGGGTGGCCGCGTCCAGCTCGCGGGAGCCGTAGTACTGGGTGAAGGTGCGCCGCTCCGGGTCGTAGGCGTTTTCGCACACGTCGCGGTGCACCGCATCCCTTATGTCGCGCCAGCGCTGCACGTCGCCGGGGAGTTTGGGGTTGAGTTCCAGGGTGCGCACGGCCCGGTCGGCGGCGACCCACGCCATCACCTTGGAGTGCGTGAAGTGGCGGCGCGGGCCGCGCACTTCCCACAGTCCCTCGTCGGGGCGGTGCCAGTTCTGCTCCAAGAAGTCGAGGAGCGCGAGCTGGATCTTCCAGGAGTGCCACTCGGCGGGAAGTCCGGCGGAGCGGGCCACGTACAGGGAGTCGAGGACCTCTCCGTACACGTCGAGCTGGAGCTGGTCGACGGCCGCGTTGCCGACGCGGACCGGCGCGGAGCCGGCGTACCCCTTCAGCCAGGGCAGCTCGCTCTCCGGGATGCGCCGCTCGCCGCCGATCCCGTACATGATCTGCAGGTCGGCCGGGTCGCCCGCAACGGCGCGCAGCAGCCACTCCCGCCAGGCGCGGGCCTCGTCGAGGTAGCCGGTGGCCACCAGGGAGCCGAGGGTGAGGGTGGAGTCGCGCAGCCAGCAGTAGCGGTAGTCCCAGTTGCGGACGCCGCCGAGCTCCTCCGGCAGGGAGGTCGTCGCCGCGGCGGCGATCCCGCCGGTCGGAGCGTAGGTGAGGGCCTTGAGGGTGATGAGGGAGCGGATCACCGCATCCCGGTAGGGGCCCTCGTAGGTGCACCGGCCGGTCCATTCCCGCCAGTCGGCGAGGCTCTGCTCCAGGGCGGCGTACGGGTCCAGGGGCTCGGGGCGCGGTTCGTGCGAGGGGTGCCAGGTGAGCACGAAGGCGACGCACTCGCCGGCGGCGACGGTGAACTCGGAGCGGGTGCTCATGCCCTCGCCCCACGTGTGCACGGAAGGTTCGCTGCGCAGCCACGCGGCGTCGGGCCCGGCGACGGCGACCCGGTCGCCCTCGCGGTTGCCGGCGCGCCGGACCCAGGGCACGACGTGCCCGTAGTCGAAGCGCAGGCGCAGGGTGCTGCTCACGGTCGATTCGCCGGTGAGGCCTTCGACGATCCGCATCAGGTCGGGCGCGGTGTCGCGCTGCGGCATGAAGTCGGTGACCTTGAACGAGGCGCCGTCCTCGGTCTCCCAGAAGGATTCCAGGACGAGCGTGCCGTCGACGTAGCCGCGGCGGGCGCAGCGGGCGGAGTCGGGGGCGGCGGCCGGGGCGATGCGCCAGTGGCCGTTCTCCTCGTCGCCGAGGAGGGCGGCGAAGCAGGCGGCCGAGTCGAAGCGCGGCAGGCACAGCCAGTCGATGGACCCGTCGCGGCCGACCAGCCCACTGGTCATCAGGTCGCCGATGAGTGCGTAGTCTTCGATGGGTTGTGTCATTTAGGGCACTTTCCCTCGAATACCCGCACTCAATCAGCCCGTCCGGGTCCCCGCGCGGCGCCGCCCCCGGGACGGCTCAGTTCCGCACGAGGAGGAGCACGCCCGCGGTCACGACGCCGAGGGCGACCGCGAGGGCGCCGTGGGCGAGGCGGTGGCCGCGCAGGACGGGCAGGAAGCGGTCGACGGCGTACCGGCCGGGGCCGGTGAGCGCGAGGGCTGCGGCTCCGGCGGTGAGCAGGAGCTCGTACTCGATGCCCTGCGGGGCGAAGAAGGAGCCGGCGCCGTGCACGGCGATCGCGTTGATCATGGTGCCGACCAGAGCGGCGCCCGCCAGCGGCGTGAGCAGCCCGAGGACGAGGCCGAGCCCGCCGAGGGTCTCGGTCAGGCCGGCGAGGACGGCCATGGCGTCGCCCGCCGGGTATCCGCTGGCGGTGAAGAACTGCCCGGTGCCGCTGATGCCGCCGCCGCCGAACCAGCCGAAGAGCTTCTGGGCGCCGTGGCCGGCCATGGTCAGGCCGAGGACCACGCGCAGGAGGAGCAGGCCCACGTCGTGGGCGGGGGTGGACGGGGCCGGGACGGCGGCGCGCGCGAGGAGCGCGGCCGGTTCGCCGGACCGCGGCTTCGGCGTGGTGACGGAGGAGCTGGTCATGGGACTGCTCATGGGGGGGTCCTTCCGGTCGGGCGACCCGAGGGGGCGGGTCGCTCCCCAGGTTGTTCAAATTCGAATCACTCCCCCGACCCTAGCCTTGCATCCGCCGCTGATTCAAATTGGAACGCCACGTGTAGCCTGGTTCCATGGCTGAAACGAAATGGCTGGACGACCGCGAAATGCGGGCCTGGGAGGGGTTCCTGGCCGCTTCCGCCCTGGTCAACCGCCGCCTCGATCAGCAGCTCAAGGACGACTCGGGACTCTCCCACCCGCAGTACGAGATCCTCGTACGACTCGCCAGGGCGCCCGAGGGCGAACTGCGCATGACGGAGCTCGCCAACGGGCTCGTCAACTCCAAGAGCGGGCTGACCTACCAGGTCACACAGATGGAGAAGGCGGGCCTCGTCCGCCGTCGCACCTGCCCCTCCGACGTCCGGGGGATCTACGCCGTCCTCACCGAGGCGGGCCGCGCCCGACTGAAGGAGGCCGCGCCGGGGCACGTGACCACGGTCCGGGAGGTCCTGGTGGACGTCCTCACCCCCGAACAGCTCGACACGCTCGCCGACGGGCTGGGCGAGGTCAGCCGCCGACTCCGGACCCAGGGCGCCTGATGGACACGACGACCGTCTGGATCATCGTGGCGGCGGTGGTCGCGGCCGGCTTGGCGGTCACCGCAGCCGTGCTCCTCGTACGGGTCTTCGCGGCCCGCCGGCTCCTGCGCGACGCGGGCATCCCCCTGCGCGACAAGGCGCTGTTCTGGGCCGCTGTGGCGTACACGATCTCTCCGGTGGACCTGATCCCGGACCCGGTCTACCTGGACGACATCGGCATCCTGCTCCTGGCCCTGCGCTCCCTCCACGCGGCGGCCGCGGCAGCCCGCCCGCCCAAGGAACTCGACGCGACTTAGGGGCCGCGGCATCCGTGCCCGTCGGCTCAGCTCACCCCGCGCGGGCGGAACTGGACGCTGATCCGGGGGCCGACCGGGCGGGCCGTTTTGGGGACGGCGTGTTCCATCGTGCGTTGACAGGAGCCGCCCATCACCACCAGGTCGCCGTGGCCCAGCGGGAGGCGGAGCAGGGTCGGGCCGCCGTCGCGGGGGCGCAGGGCCAGGTCGCGGGGGTCGCCCACCGAGAGGATGGCGACCATCGTGTCCTCGGTGGCGGAACGGCCGGTGCGGTCGCCGTGCCAGGCGACGCTGTCGCGGCCGTCGCGGTAGAGGCACAGACCCGCCGTGACGAAGGGTTCGCCCAGCTCAGGGGCGTAGTGGCGGCTCAGCGTGGTGCGGGCCTCGGCAAGGGCGGGGTGCGGCAGCGGGTCGGCCGCACCATAGTGGGCCAGCAGGCGCGGGACCGCCACCTCCCGCTCGTACATCTGCCGCCGCTCGGCATGCCACGGGACGTCGGCCGCGAGCCGCTCGAAGAGCGAGTCGGCCCCCGCGAGCCAGCCCGGCAGGTGGTCCACCCAGGCGCCGGCGCCCAGCTCCGTACGCCGGGCGCGCACCAGCGGGCCGAGGCGGATCTCGTCGCCCTGATCGAAGAGCGAGCCCTGGAGTGCGTGCATGGGTCCAGGATAACGCGCAATTCGAACATGTGCACGAGTCGAGCGAGCTCGCTCACTTCCGCTTACGAACGGGCAGCAGCGCGAGCTGCCGGCCGGCCTCCTCCGCTGACGGGCCCCCGCGCCGGCCGGTAAATGCGTCGACAGCGCCCCTCGGCACCCGGCAAAGTGGCCGCCCGTGACGAGCAGTGAGCTGTGGACCCGTGCGACCGCCGACCGCTACGACGCCGAGGAGACCCAGACGTCCTCGGCCGCCGTTCTCGGACCGACTCTCGCCTTCCTCGCCGAGCTCGCCGGAGACGGCCGGGCACTGGAGTTCGCGATCGGGACCGGACGCGTGGGCGTCCCGCTCCGGGAACGCGGCGTGCCGGTCGTGGGCATCGAACTGTCCGAGCACATGGCAGCGGTGCTGCGGCACAAGATCGACGAGGACGCGCTCCCGGTGGTCATCGGGGACATGGCCACCACCGTCGTTCCCGGCGGGTTCACCCTGGTCTATCTCGTCTACAACACCATCACGAACCTGCTCACGCAGGACGAGCAAGTCGAGTGCTTCCGCAACGCCGCACGTCATCTGGAGCCCGGCGGCCGATTCGTCATCGAGCTGGGCGTGCCGCCGCTGCGGCTGCTGCCGCCCGGCCAGGTCGCGGTGCCGTTCGACGTCTCCGAGCAGCATCTCGGCTTCGACACCTTCGACCTCGTCGAGCAGATTCTCGTCTCGCACCACTTCACCCGCGACGGCGACGACGGCCGCTACCGCCGCGACGACTCCCGGCACCGCTACGCCTGGCCGGCAGAGCTCGACCTGATGGCACGGATCGCCGGGCTCGAGAGGGAACGTCGCGTCGCGGACTGGGACGGGGCGCCGTTCACCCAGGACTCCGCGAAGCACATCTCCGTGTGGCGCAAGCCGACTTGAGCTCGGCCGCCGCCCGACCGTGGGAGGACTCCCCTCCCTTTCGGGAGGGGAGCGGAAATCAGTTCAGGTAGGGCCCGGCCGCGCCCACCTTTCCGGGGGCGGCGTTGCTGCCGCCCAGGTCGAGGACGTAGACCCGCAGGTTGCCCTTTCCGGGGGCCGGGACGGACAGGGTGCCGCCGGTGACGGTCTTCACGTCGCCGGTGACCGCGTCCTTGTACGTGCCGTTGGGTACGCCCGTGTACGTGGCGGCCCCGGTGACGGCCACCAGGGCGAAGCTGTCCACTCCGGTGGCGGTGTCGGTGTAGCGGCGCTTGAAGGCCATGCCCCCCGAGACGCCCTCGGTGGAGTACTGCCCCATCTGGAGCGCGGGCACGGCGCGGCGGATCTCGTTCAGCCGCTGGAGGTGCTTGACGAGCGGGGATTCCAGGGTGGCGGCTACGGGGCCGGTGGCCGTGGCCACCTTCGAGAAGCCGGAGGCGGTGACCGATCCCGCGATCTTGTCCCCGTAGTAGGCGCGGCCGGTGCCGGCGAGCGGGCAGGTCGGGCCGCAGTCGATCTGCTTGCCGGCTTGGAACTCGATCTCGGAGCCGTAGTACAGGGTCGGGATGCCGCGGAAGGTCCACATCAGGGCCATGTTCTCGGCCCAGGCGTCGGTGCCGCCCGCGTAGCGGGTGGAGGACTTTCCGGGGCCGAAGTCGTGGCTGTCGACGTAGACGACGTTGTAGGTGGCGTCGTTGTAGCTGTCGTCGGAGTCCTTGCCGTTCTGGAAGGCGTTGTTCGCGTCCCCGAAGTTCATGTGCATGCGCATGTCGATGACGTTCATGCCGGAGAACTTGCTGTGGTCAGGGGCGTGGTAGAGGTTGCCGTCGAGGAAGGCGTTGGTGCTGGTCGGCTGCTTGGCCGGGTCGTTGTCCGTCGTGTACTGCTGGACGGCGGCGGTGGCGTCGTCCGCGCTGTACGTCGCGGACTCCTTCCAGGTGTAGTACTGGGCGGACTGGTTGGCCGAGCCGCGGTTCCACTTGTCGTTGACGAAGGAGCCGACCTCGCCGAACACGTAGAAGTCCTGCGCCTTCTGGGCGCCGAACTGCTGGGCCACGCGCTGCTGGATGGCGGGCAGGAAGCGCCGGTTCCAGGTGACGCGGGGGATGTGCACGGCCGTGTCCACGCGGAAGCCGTCGACGCCCATGTCGATGTACTTGTTGTAGGCGCCTATGAGGTAGTTCTGCACGGTCGCGTTCTCGGTGTTGAAGTCCGCGAGGTCCTCGTGGATCCAGCAGGAACGGGCGTCCTCACCCTCCCAGTTGCCGATCCAACACTGGTGGAACAGGGCCTTGGGGAACATCCCCGAGGTCGGGTTCGGCCACTGGCAGTTGTAGATCGTGTAGCCCTCGGCGCTCTTGTACTGCGTGGCCGCGCCCCAGTTGACGCAGGTGTTCCCGGCCGGCTCCGCCGTGGACCACAAGTCCCCGTTGTAGTACGACTTTCCGCTCTTGGGGTCCACCGTGAGGCCGTCGTACTCGAATCCGGCCTGCTTCTCGTCGTAGTACCAGGACCACTGCGCGTCGCGCACGCCGTAGACGGTCGGGGCGAACAGGCCCTTGGCTCCCCAGCGGGCACTGTGGTTGTAGACGACGTCCTGGTAGATCTTGACGCCCTTGGCGTGGGCGGCGTTGATGAGGTCCTGGTAGGAGGCGCCCGCCGATTCCAGGCGGGGGTCGACCTTGTAGAAGTCGTAGCCGTGGTAGCCGTGGTAGTCGTAGTCGGAGCGGTTCAGGACGACCGGGGTGATCCAGATCGCGGAGAAGCCGAGGGCTTTGACGTAATCCAGCTTCTCGACCAGCCCCTTGAAGTCCCCTCGGAACATGGGGTCGTTGTTGGCGGCGTTCCCGGACTTCGCGTCCTGGCTGCCGCCCCGGTTGTTGGCGCTGTCGCCGTCGTTGAAGCGGGCGGTGAGCACGAAGTAGATCGGGTCCTTGCGCGGGTCTCCGCCCAGCGGCGCCGATCCGGCCGGGGCCGGGGGCCGGGTACCCGTGGTGGCGACCGCGGCGGCGGAGGAGGCGGAAAGGTTCCCCGCGGCGTCCACCGCCTTGACCGTGTAGGTGTAGGCGGTGCGCTCCTCCAGAGCCGATTCGGTCAGGACCGTGGAGGTCACGGAGGTGACCACGGTGCCCTTGGTGCCGCCCGAGCGGGTGGCCTGGTAGCCGGTCACTCCCCGGTCGTCCGTGGCGGCGTTCCAGGTCACGACGGTGGACACGTCGGTGGCGGCGGCCCGCAGGCCGGTGGGCACCGTGGGCGCGGTGGTGTCGGGGACGACGGCGGCGCACGGGTCGGCGGCGTTGGCGGTGACCGTGGTGTCCTTCACCGTGGACAGGCCCGTGCCGAGGGCGTAGTTCCTGCCGTTGTTGTTGTCCCAGGTGCCGTTGCCGTTGTTGAAGGTGGCGGCGAGTCCGGTGGCAGAGCCGAGCGGGACCGTCTTCTTCACCCAGCCCGTGCACGCCGGGTCCATGCCGGTGCCGGGGGCCGTGGTCCAGGAGCCGCCGGTCGGGGCCCAGTGCAGGTTGACGGTCGACCAGCCGACCGTGGTCGTCGCGTAGTAGACGGTGGCGCTCGCACCGGTTCCCGTTCCGGTGCCGGGGTCCGCGGCGCAGGGGTCGCTGTGGGCCACGACCCCGTCCTTGACGGTGATGACCCCGGTGCCCAGGGCGTAGTTCTTGCCCCCGTTGTTGTCCCAGGTCCCCTGGCCGTTGTTGAAGGTCGCCTGGAGGCCGGCGGCCGCGTCGAGGCTGACGGTCTTCTTCACCCAGTCGGTACAGGCGGCTTCCATCCCGGTGCCGGGCACGGTCGTCCAGCTGCCGCCGTCGGGCGCCCAATGCAGGTTGTAGGCAGCCCAGTTGCGGGTCTTGGTGTAGTAGAAGACCGTCGCCGTGCCGTCACCCGACGCCGTCACTGCGGCAGGGGCCGCCTCGGCGAGAGTGGCTCCGGCGGCCGGCAGCGCGGCCGCCAGACATCCGGCGACGGCCAGCGCCAGGGCCGTGGACCGTCCTCTGGGATGTGATCGCGTACGTGATCTCAAGGTCTGCTCCTCGAAGCGGGGCCCAACAGCCCTGCGGCTCCGCGGCATTGAAAACTTGCCGCAAGGTTTTGCGGGGAGGTTATCCACCTGTCACCAGCGCGTGAACCCCTTGTGAACCGGAAATCTCGCCACCGGTCACACCAGGGCGACCCCTGTGGACCGTTTATGGGGAGAACCACCGCAATGGCTTGCAGAAATTTTCCCGACGCAGCCGTGGGTGAAGACCCGCACGGCGACAGGGCCGGACAGGCGTCAGCGGGCAGGGCTCCACTCGGGAAGAGTCGATAAGTCGACATGGGTGGGTTGCGTACGCCCCTGCGGAACGGCAGCCCGGGAGCCGCCGACATGCGCGGAGCCTCCGGGGACGGCCCCCTAGGCTCCGCCGTCAGCAGCCCCTACCGACCGCCGCGCAGGGTTTCGATCTCGCGGCGTTCGCGCTTGGTCGGGCGGCCCGCGCCGCGGTCGCGGATGCCGACCACCGCCGCCTCCACCGGGGTCGGCGGCGGCGGGCTGTTGTCGGTCAGGCATTCCGCGGCGGCCGGAGCACCCACCCGCTTGGACACCGGACGCCGGACCACCACGATGCGCTCGCGCCCCGCATGGAAGAGGCGCACCTCGTCCCCGGCCCGCACAGCCTGCGCCGGCTTCGCGCGCTCCCCGTTGACCCGCACGTGTCCCGCCCGGCACGCCGTGGCGGCGATCGCCCGCGTCTTCGTCAGCCGGACCGACCAGATCCACACGTCGACCCGCGCCGACCCCGATCCCGCACCTGCGGTTCCCTCTTCAGCCATGCCCCGACTCTAGCGAGGCGAGCCGGGCCGGACCGAGCCCGTAGAAACGGAATGGTTTTGGCGGTTACGACAAGTGCAGTGGTATCTGCCATGGATAT
Source organism: Streptomyces sp. NPDC058289 (assembly GCF_042880975.1). NCBI lineage: Bacteria > Bacillati > Actinomycetota > Actinomycetes > Kitasatosporales > Streptomycetaceae > Streptomyces > Streptomyces sp. NPDC058289. The sequence goes on along the minus strand of NZ_JBHVYI010000110.1, from coordinate 2,477 downwards.
CATCCCAATGGAATTGCAAATGCTGCACACGTGCCCCTACCTTGTCGCACATGCAGTCCTACACCATCGGTCAGGCGGCCCGCCTCCTGGGCGTCAGCCCGGACACCGCGCGCCGCTGGGCCGACGCCGGCCGCGTCCCGACCCACCGCGACGAGTGCGGTCGCCGGCTGATCGACGGCCGCGCCCTGGCCGCCTTCTCCATCGAGGTGGCGCAGGGGGCGCGCACCGAGGACGGCGAGACCTGCACCTCGGCGCGCAACGCCTTCCCGGGCATCGTCACCGCCGTCAAGCTCGGCGACGTGGCCGCCCAGGTCGAGATCCAAGCCGGTCCCCACCGCCTGGTCTCCCTCCTCACTCGGGAGGCCGTCGACGAGCTCGGGCTGCAGGTCGGCATGCGGGCCACCGCCCGCGTGAAGTCGACCAGCGTGCACGTCGACCGGGCCTGACCCCGCCCGGTGCCGCCCGCCACCAGCCGTTCCAGCACCGCTCAGCACCTCAGCACCTCAGCGCCTCAGCACCTCAGCACCGCTCAACAACGCTCAGCACCGCCGAGTACCGCTCAGTACGACGCGTCCCCACCCGCTCCGCCCGTCACCGGCGCGGGTCACGACCGCGCGATCCGGCACCAGGCCGGCCGCCGACCCGACCGAGGAGCACCAGCTCATGTCCCCGTTCCTGCCCCTGAACCGCCGTACCGCCGCGCTCACCCTCTCCGCCGCCCTGCTCGTGCCGGCGCTCGCCGCCTGCGGCAGCAGCGACGACAAGAAGGACACGTCCGCCGCCGCGAGCGCCTCCGGGTCCGCCGAGCCCAAGGCCGCGAACCTGACGGTGCTCGCAGCCTCCTCCCTCACCGACGTCTTCAAGGCCGCCGGCGCCGCGTACGAGAAGGCGCACCCGGGCACCAAGGTCACCTTCTCCTTCGCCGGTTCGCAGGAGCTCGCCGCGCAGGTCAAGCAGGGCGCCCCGGCCGACGCACTGGTCACCGCCGACACCAAGACGATGGACGGCCTGAAGGCCGAGACCAACGACCCGGCGATCATCGCCAAGAACCGTCTGGTCATCGCGACCGGCAAGGGCAACCCGTTCAAGGTCGCCGGTCTCAAGGACCTCGCCGACACCAAGATCAAGGTCGTGCTGGCCGCGCCCGAGGTCCCGGTGGGCCGTTACAGCAAGCAGATCCTCGACGCCCAGAAGATCGAGGTGAAGCCGGTCTCCCAGGAGCCCAACGTCCGCGCCGTGCTGAGCAAGGTCGAGCTGGGCGAGGCCGACGCCGGTCTCGTCTACAAGACCGACACCCTCAAGTCCGGTGACAAGGTCGCCGTCGTGGACATCCCGGACGCCGAGAACGCCGTGGCCTCGTACCCGGCCGCCACGCTCAAGGGCTCCAAGAACACCGAGGCCGCTGCCGCGTTCGTGGCCTGGCTGAGCACCCCGGAGGCCCAGAAGATCCTCCAGGACGCGGGCTTCCAGAAGGCGTGACCGCCTGACGGGTCCGGTGACGGAGAGGGACCGCCCGGTCCGGGGGGACGGGCGGTCCCTCTCCGCTTGCCTCCGCCGCACTACGCTTCACACGCCGCCCGGGCGTCCGGACATCCCCGACGGCGTCCCGACACCCCCGGCCAGGAACCCACATGAGCAGACTCCGTACCCGCCGTGCCCGGCCCCCCGTGGCTCTGGCGCTCCCCGCGCTGCTCGCCGTGGCGTTCCTGCTGATGCCGCTCGTCGGCATCCTCACCCGCACCCACTGGCGCGATCTCGGCGCGCACCTCACCAGCCCCGGTGTGGTCGAAGCTCTCCGGCTCTCGCTGGTCGTGTCCCTGTGGGCGCTCGGCTCCTCCCTCCTCCTCGGGGTGCCGCTCGCCTGGCTGCTGGCCCGCGTCGAGTTCAAGGGCAAGGCTCTGGTGCGCTCGCTGGTCCTGCTCCCCATGGTGCTGCCGCCCACGGTCGGCGGTGTGGCCCTGCTGCTCGGTTTCGGCCGGCGCGGGCTGCTCGGACCCTGGCTGGAGGGCACCTTCGGCATCACGTTGCCCTTCCACACCTCCGGCGCGGTCGTCGCGGCCACCTTCGTCGCGATGCCCTTCCTCGTGATCAGCCTGGAGGGCGCGCTCGCCGGGCTCAAGCCGAGCTACGAGGAGACCGCCGCCTCCCTCGGCTCCACGCCGCTGCGCGTGTTCTTCACCGTGACGCTGCCGATGGTGGCCCCGGGCCTGGTCGCCGGAGCCGCGCTCACCTGGGCGCGGGCGCTCGGCGAGTTCGGCGCCACCATCACCTTCGCGGGCAACCTTCCGGGCACCACCCAGACCCTGCCGCTCCAGGTCTACCTGCTGCTCCAGGACCAGCCCGAGGCCGCCACCTCGGTGTCCCTGCTGCTGCTCGCGATCGCCATGGCCGTACTCATCGCCCTGCGCGGGAGGTGGACGGGAACCCCCGTCGCCCGCAAGGACCCCGGTGCGTCGGTGGTCGCCGAGGAGGCCGTC
>NZ_JBHVYI010000109.1:0-26675 GCF_042880975.1 Streptomyces sp. NPDC058289 | reverse complement strand
TACGTATACGTGCCCAGCCGCCGGCTGCGGGGGTGGGTCGGTGCCGGGGGCGGGGTGGGGTGTCGGCCTGGACTGCATGATTTAGGCGCCCTGTGCCCTACGTAGGCAGGGTGCGGGGTGTTCTCGCGCCACACATCACGCTTTACGTCCCGGCCGACACCCCACCCCGCCCCCGTCCCCGACCCCGGCCGGGCATTCAGTCGCGGTCGGGGTGGCGGGTAGGGGACCCAGCCCCGCAGGGCCGACCCAGCCGCACCCGCCCACCGGCCCCGGCCACGCGGCCGCAGCGGTGTGAGGGGCGCGTCAAGAAGGCGTGGGGCTTGCGTGGCGGCGGGCGCGGAGGGCCAGGCTCAGGGAGAGGACGGTTTCCGGGTCGTCCAGGTCCGCGCCCAGCAGCTCCGAGATGCGGGCCAGGCGGTTGTACAGGGTCTGGCGGTTCAGGTGGAGCTCGCGCGCGGTCTCCGCCTTGCGGCCCGCGTGGGCCAGGTACGTCTCCAGGGTGGGCAGGAGCGGCGGGCGGGAGACCGTGTCGTGCACCCGCAGAGCGCCGATCGCGCGGTCCACGAAGGCCGCCAGGTCGGGGTGTTCGCGAAGGCGCCACAGGAGCAGGTCGATGTCCAGGCGGCGGGCGTCGTACCAGGGGCGGGCGGGGAGTCCGTGCGCCGCCGTGGCCGTCTCGGCCGCGTGCCGCAGGCTCGCCGAGACCGTCGCCCAGCCGCCGCAGACGCCGACGACCACCGCGGGCGCGGCCCCCGCACGGTCCAGGCCGGCCCGCTCCACGCCGGTCCGCAGCGCCACCGCGACCCGGTCGGACACCGTCGTGCGCTCGGCGTCGGAGCGGAGGGAGACCAGGAGGGGGACGCGGCCTTCCACCGGACGGACCCCGAGGAGCACCGGGACGCCGACGGAGGCGAGTTCCTCCAGGACGGCCCGGGCCAGGACGGCCCAGTTCCCCGACGGGGCCAGGTCCGAGGACAGCCGCATGACGATGGGCAGGAGCGGTCCGGGGCCCGGTTTGAAGCCCAGGACGCGGGCCTGGGCGGGGGCGTCCTCCGCCGAGATCCGTCCCTCCGCGAGGTCCGTGAGGAAATCGCCGCGGCCGCGCGCCGCGAGCTCGTCCTCCTGCCGGGCCTGCATCAGGACGACGGCCAGTACGCCGGCCGTCCGCTCCGCCGCCATCCGGTGCACGGGCAGCAGAGGCGCGGACACGCCCAGCAGGACCAGCCGGGCCCGCACCGAGCCGGTGCCGCGGCCGCCGCCCGGGACGTCGACCACCACGGCGTTGGCGGACGGCTCCGCCGGGCGCTGGCCCCGTAGGCCCTCCCACACCTGGAGCGGGTCCGCCGCGGCCTCGCCGGCGACCGGGCCCGCCGCGTACAGCAACTGGCCGTCGGGGGTTTCCAGGAAGACCGGGTTCGCCGTGAAGTCCGCCAGGATGTGCAGCACTTGGGGGATCCCGCCGCCGTCGAGCAGGGCTTCCGTGCAGCGCCGGTGGACTTCCTCGGCCCGCTGGAGCAGCGCGTAGTGCCCGTTGACGATCTCGGTGTGGACCTCCTCCGTGACGGTCACGAAGGGGACCTCCCGGTGCAGCTGGACGAGAGGGAGGCCGACCGCGCGGGCCGTCTCCACCAAGGTGGCCGGGAGGCGGGTGAAGCGGGGGCCCAGTTCGACGACCAGCGCGGCGATGCCCCGGTCCGCGAGGCGGCGTACGAAGGCGCGCTGCTCGGCGGGGCGGGTGCCGAGGCCGAGGCCGGTGGTCAGCAGCAGCTCGCCGCCCTTGAGCAGGGAGGCGATGTTGGGGACCTCACCGGCGTGCACCCAGCGCACGGTCCGGCCGAGCCGGTCGGCGCAGGCCACCACCTCCGGGAGCCCGCTGCGCAGCCCCGGCAGCTCAAGTGCCCGCTGAACCGTGATCCCGCCCTGATTGTCCATATGCCGGACGCTACCGGGGCTCTTGTTCCGTGCACATCACCGAGCGGTTACGGGGTGCCATCTACCCCCGTCCGGCCCGACAACTCGTCGCCCCGGCAAGGAGATTATCGGACTGCATGCCGATTGTGGCGTACGTCACCCGGGGAGAGAGTGAGCGCCCTCACGACAGGAACGAGGAGCCATGAGCACGGATAGCAGCACCGGCGTCGGCGCACCCCAGGTCCAGCGGCTGAAAGCCAATTCGGTGGGCCTGGTCGGTGTCGTCTTCATGGCCGTCGCCACCGCCGCTCCCATCACCGCGATGACCGGCAACCTGCCCATCGCCGTCGGCTTCGGCAACGGCATCGGCGCCCCCGCCGGCTACCTCTTCGCGACCGCCGTCCTGACCGTCTTCGCCGTCGGCTACGTCGCCATGGCCAAGCGGATCACCGCCGCCGGCGCCTTCTACGGGTACATCTCGCACGGCCTCGGCCGGATCGCCGGCATGGCCTCCGGCATGCTCGCGGTCCTCGCCTACATCGTCTTCGAGGCCTCGATCGTCGGCGTCTTCTCCTACTTCACCAAGACCACCGTCCACGACCAGCTCGGCATAGACCTGCCCTGGATCGTCTACGCGGTCGCCATGCTCGCGATCACCGCCGCCCTCGCGCACTTCGACATCAACCTCACGGCCAGGGCACTGGGCGTGATGCTCATCGCCGAGATCGCCGTCCTCTTCGCCGTCGCCACCGCCGTACTGATCGCCGGCGGTGGACCGGACGGGATCCCGCTGGAGCCCGTCAACCCGAAGAACGCCTTCACCGGAACCTCCGCCGGACTCGGCCTCTTCTTCGCCTTCTGGTCCTGGGTCGGCTTCGAGTCCACCGCCATGTACGGCGAGGAGTCCAAGAACCCGAAGAAGGTCATCCCCAAGGCCACCCTCATCTCCGTCGTCGGCGTCGGCCTCTTCTACATCTACGTCTCCTGGATGACCATCGCGGGCAACGGCCTCGCCAAGTCCGTGGAGCTCTCCGCCTCCGCGAGCCCGCTCGACCTGTTCTTCGCCCCCACCCAGACCTTCATCGGCGCCTGGGCCGTCGACGCCTTCCAGTGGCTGCTGCTCACCGGCTCCTTCGCCTGCGGCATGGCCTTCCACCAGTGCGCCGCCCGCTACCTCTACGCCATCGGCCGCGAGGGCTTCCTGCACCCGGGCCTGGGCCGTACGCACGCCAAGCACGGCTCCCCGTACATCTCCTCCATGGTGCAGACCGCCATCGCCACCGGCCTGGTCGCGCTGTTCTGGCTGACCGGGCAGGACCCGTACATCCACCTGTACACGCTGCTCGCGATCCTCGGCACCATGGCCATCCTCATCGTCCAGACCCTGTGCTCCTTCGCGGTGATCGGCTACTTCCGCAAGAACCACCCCGAGGACCGGCACTGGTTCCGCACCTTCACGGCGCCGCTGGTCGGCGGCATCGCCATGGCCGCCGTGGTCGTCCTGCTGCTGGTCAACATGAAGACGGCGGCCGGGCTGGCCGCCGACTCGTTCTTCTTCACGCTGATCCCGTGGATCGTCGGGCTCGTCTTCTTCGGCGGGCTGGGACTCGGCCTGTGGCTGAAGTTCAAGGCCCCGGACCGCTACGAGATCATCGGCCGCGTCGTCCTGGAGGACGCCGCCGAACGCACCGACGAGCGCACCGACGGCAGCGCCGATGCCTCCGCCCCCTCCGCCGCGAACGTCTGAGAAGGAGCCACCGCCATGGCCCGTACGCCACTGATGCACGCGCTCCGCCGGCTCGCCGCCGAGCACGCGGCCGCCCGACGGCTCGGCCTGCCCGTCGCCGAAGTGCGCGGCTCCACCCGCCGCCAACTCCTCGGCCGCGCCGCCGCCCTCGGCCTCGGCACCGCCCTGGCCTCCGCCGCGGTCGCCCCGGCGGGCGCCCACGCGGTGGAGGTCGTCACCGACAAGAAGCCCGTCGCCCCCGCCCGCGTCGCCATCGTGGGCGCCGGCATCTCGGGGCTGACCGCAGCCCTCACCCTCAAGGACGCGGGCGTTCCCTTCACCCTCTACGAGGCCAACCCGAGCCGCGTCGGCGGCCGGATGTGGACCCAGCGCTCCCTGTGGGCCTACGGGCAGACCTCCGAGATCGGCGGCGAGCTGATCGACACCAGCCACAAGAAGATCCTGGAGCTGTGCCGCCGCTTCAACCTCCCCACCGAGGACTTCCTCGGCGGCGGCCCCAACGGGGCGGAGGAGGTCCTCTGGTTCAACGGGACCTACTACCCGCGCGAGCAGGCCGACGAGGACTTCAACGCCGTCTACCAGGCCCTGCGCCGCGACCTCCAGGAGGCCGGCGAGGTCTCCTGGAACTCCTCGACCCCCGCGGGCACCGCCCTCGACAACATGACCCTCTACCAGTGGATCGAGACCCGGATCCCCGGTGGACACGGCTCGCAGCTCGGCCGCTTCATCGACGTGGCGTACAACGTCGAGTACGGGGCCGACACCCAGGAGCAGTCCGCCCTCGCGCTGGTCCTGCTGATGGGCTACCAGCCCAACCCGGGCAACTTCAACGTCTGGGGCCTGTCCAACGAGCGCTACCACATCACCGGCGGCAACGACCAGCTGCCGAACGCCATCGCCCAGGCCCTGCCCGCCGGTTCGACCGTCATGGGCCGCGAGCTGGTCGCCGTGAGCGTCTCCGCCGACGGCACCCAGACCCTGACCTTCAAGGACGCGGGCGCCACCCGGACGGTCGTCGCCGACCACACCATCCTGTGCCTGCCGCTGCCGATCCTCCAGCGGATCGACATCACCGGCGCCGGCTTCGACCCGCGGATGAAGAACCTCCTGCGCGATGCCCGCATGGGCTACTGCACCAAGCTCAACATGCAGTTCACCAGCCGCCCCTGGCGCGGCACCGGCCCCTGGCCGGGGGTCTCCGCCGGCGACTGCTTCACCGACAGCGAGGTCCAGCAGACCTGGGACACCACCAAGGTCCAGCCGGGCAACGGCGGCATCCTGCTCCAGTACGGCGGCGGCACCCTGGCCGGCTCGCTCACCCCGGCGACCCCCTTCGCCACCGACTCCGACCCCTACGTGCGCACCCTCGCGGGCCGGATGCTCACCGGGATCGATGCCTTCTTCCCCGGCACCAAGGCGGCCTGGACCGGCAAGGCGCAGCTGTCGGCCTGGCACCGCAATCCGTACGCGCTCGGCGCGTACTCGTACTGGCCGACCGGCTACCTGCACCAGTACGCCAAGTACGAGGGCACCGCGCAGGGCCGGATCCACATCGGCGGAGAGCACTGCAGCTACGACTTCCAGGGGTTCATGGAAGGCGGGGCGACCGAGGGGGAGCGGGCGGCGAAGGAGGTGATCACCGCCCTCACGTAGGCCTCGGGCGGCCGGCCTCAGGTGGCCGGCCTCAGGCGGGCGCGATGTTGTGGTTGAAGCGGAAGACGTTGTCCGGGTCGTACTCCCGCTTCAGCCGGCCCAGCCGCAGCATGTTCTCGGGTCCGAGGCCGGCGACCACCCGGTCTCCGCCCTCGTCCCCGGTGAAGTTGAGGTAGACCGCGCCGGTGCTCCACGGCTGGACGTCGGCGCGGACGTCCTTGACCCACCGGCGGACGCGTTCGTCGTCGGCCGGGTCCTCCCAGGCGCCGAACGGGTGCACCGCCCAGGGCGCGTCGCGGAACGGCACCGGATAGTCGGCGGGGCCCTCGGCGATCGCGCCGCCCTGGGGCCACACCACGTGCTGGGTGCCGCTCGGCACCGGCATGGAGTCCGCGCGGGCGCAGAACACGTCCACGAACGCGTCGGGCACGCCGGTCAGGTACTCCGCCGACCAGTAGTTCCGCATGCCCGGCGGATCGTCGAGCATGCACTGGAGGTCCGCGTAGGGCAGAGCCGTCACCATCTCCGCCTCGTGCGGGATCGCCAGCAGCGGAGCGACGAGGCGGCGCAGCTCCTCCTCGGGTCCCGCGTACGTGACCAGCGCGCCCGCCAGCAGCAGGCCGACCAGGTGCGGCGGGACGAACTCCTCAGGCGGGCCGGTCATGTAGATGGCGCCGCCGCCGGCCTCGCGCGGCCCGTTCTCCATGAGGTCCCGGTACGTACGGACCACCTCGGGCCCGTGCTCGGGCAGGTACAGGAGGAACGCGACGGACATGGCGGGCAGCTCGTGCAGCCGCAGGGTCAGCGAGGTCGCGACGCCGAAGTTCCCGCCGCCGCCGTGCAGCCCCCAGAACAGCTCGGGGTGGTCCTCCTCGGTCGCCGTGACCATCTCCCCGTCGGCCGTGACCAGGTCCACGGCGAGCAGGTTGTCCACCGCCAAGCCGAACTTGCGGTCCAGCCACCCCGTGCCGCCGCCCAGCACGAAGCCGCCGACCCCGGTGGTGGAGACGCGCCCGCCGGTGGTCGCCAGCCCGTACCGCTCGCAGGCCCGGTCCAGATGGCTCATCGTGGCGCCGCCCTCGACGCGGACGGCGCGGGCCCCGGGATGGACCGTCACCTCCTGCATCCGGCGCAGGTCCACGACCAGGCCACCGTCGTTGAGGGACATCCCGGCCACGCTGTGGCCGCCGCCGCGCACCGCGATCGGCAGGTCGAGCCGCCGTGCGAAGCGCACGGCGGTCACCACGTCCACCGGACCCTCGCACTGCGCGATGACGGCCGGACGGCGGTCGATCATCCCGTTGTAGAGGGTGCGGGCCTCGTCGTACCCCGGATCCTCCGGAACCAGGACGGAGCCGGACAGGTCCTCGCGGAGCTCGGCAAGTGCCGTGCCCGCCTTCGAGAGGGGAGCCATGGCTACCCCCTTCCGGGAGATGCGGAAGGTGCGGAAAGGCCTACGACCCCTCCAGGTTAGTCAGCCCCCGTACGCCCCGCTCGCCGTCAGCCGCAGGGCCGTGTCGATCAGGGGGACGTGGCTGAAGGCCTGCGGGAAGTTGCCCACCTGGCGCTGGAGCTTCGGATCCCATTCCTCCGCCAGCAGGCCCAGGTCGTTGCGGAGCGACAGCAGCTTCTCGAAGAGGCGCCGGGCCTCGTCGACCCGGCCGATCATCGCCAGGTCGTCCGCCATCCAGAACGAGCACGCCAGGAAGGCACCCTCGTCGCCCTGGAGGCCGTCCACGCCCGCCTCCTCGCCCGCCGTCGGGTAGCGCAGGATGAAGCCGTCGGTGGTCGACAGCTCGCGCTGGATCGCCTCGATCGTGCCGATCACCCGCTTGTCGTCCGGCGGCAGGAAGCCCATCTGCGGGATCAGCAGGAGGGAAGCGTCCAGCTCCTTGGACCCGTAGGACTGCGTGAAGGTGTTCCGTTCCTTGTCGTAGCCCTTCTCGCACACGTCCTGGTGGATCTCGTCGCGCAGTTCCCGCCACCGCTCCAGCGGCCCGTCAGCGTCCCCGCTCTCGATCAGCTTGATCGTGCGGTCGACGGCCACCCACGCCATCACCTTCGAGTGCACGAAGTGCCGGCGCGGGCCGCGCACCTCCCAGATGCCCTCGTCGGGCTGGTCCCAGTGGGTCTCCAGGTAGCGGATCAGCTTCAGCTGGAGCAGCGAGGCGTAGTCGTTGCGCGCCAGGCCGGTCATGTGGCCCAGGTGCAGGGCCTCGGTGACCTCGCCGTACACGTCGAGCTGGAGCTGGCCCGCGGCGCCGTTGCCGACCCGGACCGGCTGCGAGTTCTCGTACCCGGGCAGCCAGTCGAGCTCGGTCTCGCCGAGCTCCCGCTCGCCCGCGATCCCGTACATGATCTGCAGGTTCTCCGGGTCGCCGGCCACCGCCCGCAGCAGCCACTCGCGCCAAGCGCGGGCCTCTTCGCGGTAGCCGGTGCGCAGCAGCGAGGACAGGGTGATGGCGGCGTCGCGCAGCCAGGTGTAGCGGTAGTCCCAGTTGCGGACCCCGCCGATCTCCTCCGGGAGGGAGGTGGTGGGCGCGGCCACGATCCCGCCCGTGGGGGCGTACGTGAGCGCCTTGAGGGTGATCAGCGAGCGGATCACCGCCTCCCGGTAGGGGCCGTGGTACGTGCACTGCTCGACCCAGTCCCGCCAGAACTCGGTGGTGGCCTCCAGGGCCTCCTCGGCCTCGGGCGGCTGCGGCGGCTCCTTGTGCGAGGGCTGCCAGCTGATGCAGAAGGCCATCCGGTCGCCCGGCCCGACGGTGAAGTCGGAGTACGTGGTCAGGTCCTTGCCGTACGTCTGCGCCTCGGTGTCCAGCCAGACCGAGTCGGGGCCCGCCACGGCCACGGTGCGGTCGTCGACCCGGTGCACCCAGGGCACCACCCGGCCGTAGCTGAAGCGCATGCGCAGGGCCGAGCGCATGGGAACGCGCCCGCTGATGCCCTCCACGATGCGGATGATCTGCGGTGCGTGATCCTCGCGGGGCGGCATGAAGTCGATCACGCGGACCGTGCCGCGCGGAGTGTCCCACTCGGACTCCAGGACCAGCGAATCACCGCGGTAACGGCGCCGGGTGGCACGCGGGGCCTCGGCGCCGGCCGGGAACGCCGGGCCGATCCGCCAGAACCCGTGTTCCTCGGTGCCGAGAATGCTCGCGAAGACGGCATGGGAATCGAAACGTGGCAGGCACAGCCAATCCACCGCCCCGTCCCGGCAGACCAATGCCGCGGTCTGCATGTCGCCGATCAGTGCGTAATCCTCGATGCGCCCGGACACGTTGCATCTCCAGTCGAACAGCCACGTCCGCCCCGAAGGGCGCTTGCATTGCGCGATGCCGCGGATTCTCCGGTGATGTGGATGGCCGCGTCCAGCCCATGATTCCGGAACCGGACGGGTTACGCCGTTCGCGGGGCCGCTCGGCAGGGATGTGATCGAGATCCGAGCAGCACAAGACGGCACCCTAGTGATCCTCGTCAGCTTGGGGACAATGAGGTTCGGCCGAACGGGTGAGCGGCGGCGGTGCCGCCGTCACTGACTCCGCGGACATCGTCCGGGCTGCCCCTCGAATGCCCCTCGGTCGCCCCTCGGGCGCCCCCCGCCGCGTGGCCGGAGGCGGACCGGCCCGGGCGCTGATAGGCTGGTATCCCGTGGACCGGTGGTCTGCCTGTGCGAATCAGGAGCCCCGAAACCGCAGCTTCGGCGCCCCCTGAGACCCTTCCGGATCGACGGTGGCCGGCGCCGGACGCACCTCACCTCGCGACCACGGGAGCCCCCTCTTGGCGATGCCGCCCAAATCCATGACGACCAAGCACATCTTCGTCACCGGGGGTGTCGCTTCCTCCCTCGGCAAGGGCCTGACGGCCTCCAGCCTGGGTGCGCTGCTGAAGGCGCGCGGTCTTCGGGTCACGATGCAGAAGCTCGACCCCTACCTCAACGTCGACCCCGGCACGATGAACCCGTTCCAGCACGGCGAGGTGTTCGTCACCAACGACGGCGCCGAGACCGACCTGGACATCGGTCACTACGAGCGCTTCCTCGACGTCGACCTCGACGGCTCGGCCAACGTCACCACCGGCCAGGTCTACTCGCAGGTCATCGCCAAGGAGCGGCGCGGCGAGTACCTCGGTGACACCGTGCAGGTCATCCCGCACATCACCAACGAGATCAAGCACCGCATCCGGCGCATGGCGACCGACGACGTCGACGTCGTCATCACCGAGGTCGGCGGCACCGTCGGCGACATCGAGTCGCTGCCGTTCCTGGAGACCGTCCGCCAGGTCCGCCACGAGGTCGGCCGCGACAACGTCTTCGTCGTGCACATCTCGCTGCTGCCCTACATCGGCCCCTCCGGCGAGCTCAAGACCAAGCCGACCCAGCACTCCGTCGCGGCGCTGCGCAACATCGGCATCCAGCCCGACGCGATCGTGCTGCGCGCCGACCGCGAGGTCCCGACCTCGATCAAGCGCAAGATCTCGCTGATGTGCGACGTCGACGAGGAGGCAGTGGTCGCCGCGATCGACGCCAAGTCGATCTACGACATCCCCAAGGTGCTGCACACCGAGGGCCTGGACGCGTACGTCGTGCGCAAGCTCGACCTGCCCTTCCGCGATGTCAACTGGACCGTCTGGGAGGACCTGCTCGACCGGGTCCACAACCCCGACCACGAGGTCAAGATCGCGCTCGTCGGCAAGTACATCGACCTGCCCGACGCTTACCTGTCGGTGACCGAGGCGCTGCGCGCCGGCGGGTTCGCCAACAAGGCCCGCGTCGAGATCAAGTGGGTCACCTCCGACGACTGCAAGACCCCGGCGGGCGCCGCGGCGCAGCTGGCCGACGTGGACGCGATCTGCGTGCCCGGCGGTTTCGGCGACCGTGGTGTCAACGGCAAGGTCGGTGCGATCACCTACGCCCGCGAGAACAAGATCCCGCTGCTCGGCCTGTGCCTGGGCCTGCAGTGCGTGGTCATCGAGGCCGCGCGCAACCTGGCGGGCATCGAGGACGCGAACTCCACCGAGTTCGACGCTTCCACCCCGAACCCGGTGATCTCCACGATGGAGGAGCAGCTGGCCTTCGTCGAGGGCGCGGGCGACCTGGGCGGCACCATGCGTCTGGGCATGTACCCGGCGAAGCTCGCCGAGGGCTCCATCGTGCGCGAGGTCTACGGCGACCAGGCGTACGTGGACGAGCGCCACCGCCACCGCTACGAGGTCAACAACGCCTACCGCGGCGAGCTGGAGAAGAAGGCCGGTCTGGTCTTCTCCGGCACCTCCCCGGACAACAAGCTCGTCGAGTACGTCGAGTACCCGCGCGAGGTCCACCCCTACCTGGTGGCCACCCAGGCCCACCCGGAGCTGCGCTCGCGCCCGACGCGCCCGCACCCGCTGTTCGCGGGTCTGGTCAAGGCGGCCGTGGAACGGCAGCAGGCCGCGAAGTAGTCGTACGGCACATACCGTAGACAGCCGGGGTACGGAGATCCGTACCCCGGCTGTCGCGCGTTGTGGAGGGCTTCGGGGCATGGAGATCAAGGACACGTCGGAATCCTGGGAGACGGTGTCGACCCAGCGGCCGTTCCAGGGCGCGAAGACGGCGGTGGCCTCCGACGAGGTGCGGATGCCGGACGGATCCGTGGCCCGTCGCGACTACCAGGTGCACCCCGGGTCGGTGTGCGTGCTGGCCCTGGACGACGCGGGACGGGTGCTGGTGCTGAGCCAGTACCGCCACCCGGTGCGGCGGCGACTGTGGGAGCTCCCGGCGGGGCTCCTGGACGTCGTGGGGGAGAACCCGTTGCACGGGGCGCAGCGCGAGCTGTACGAGGAGGCGCACGTCAAGGCCGAGGACTGGCGGGTGCTGGCCGACTTCTACGCGTCCCCCGGCGGCTCGGACGAGGCCACCCGGATCTTCCTCGCGCGGGGCGTCTCGGAGGCGGACGGGGAGCGCTACGCGGAGTCCGGCTCGGAGGAGGCGGACATGGAGGTGGCGTGGGTGCCGCTGCCCGAGCTGGTACGGGGCGTCCTGGCGGGCGAGCTGGGCAACCCCGGGCTCGTCACGGGAGCCCTGGCCCTCTCGGCGGCCCTCGCCACCGACCCGGCCCTGACCACCCTCCGCCCGGCGAACACCCCCTGGCCGGCCCGGCCGTACGAGGCGTAGCCCTGGCGTGGGCGCCGGGGCCGGCGCCCACGTCCCGACCCCGGCCGGGGGAAAGTAAGCCCCTGCCGGGTGCGGTGCGTGAACGAGGAGAAAATGTGCCCATCCGTTGATCCGATCGGGCGATTTGTCCGCCGCGCTCCACCCTGTCCGTCGCTCTGCGTGAACTACGCTCGCAATCCGAAGGCAGCGAGAGGAGCGGATCCGTGACGGATTTCGTCGGGCGGCGGCGTGAGCTCAAGGAGCTCCGCGAGGACATCGCGCGAACCGGGCTCGACACCCTCTCCGGCCGCAAGGCCAAGGCTCCGCGCGCCCGGGTGCTCCTCGTCGCAGGGCGCCCCGGCTCCGGCCGGACCGCACTCGCCGAAGCGCTGGTGCGCGAGATCGCCGACGACTATCCCGACGGGGTGCTGAAGGTCAGGCTCACCGCCCCCACGGGCGAGGGCATCGCCACCGAGCGTGCCGTCCGCACCCTCCTGGAGGGACTGGGGCAGCCCACCCCGCCCGGAGCCGGCGAGGACGATCTCAGCTCCGCCCTGCGCACGGCCCTGGCCGGCCGTCGCATGGTCCTGCTCGTCGACGACGCCTCCGATCCGCACCAGGTCGACGCCCTGCTGCCGGACACCCCCGAGTGCCTGGTCGTCGTCACCTCGGAGGGCCCCCTGACCGGGATTCCGGATGTCCGCCCCTGCACCCTCGGCGGCCTCGACACCCCTTCCGCCGTCCGCATGCTGGTCCAGCGCATCGGCGACGTCCGCGTCGCCAACGACCCGCGCGCGGCCGAAGCCCTCGCCGAGGAGTGCGGCGGCCAGCCCGCCGCGCTCGCCCTCGCGGGCGGCTGGCTCGCCGCACGTCCCAAGGCTTCCGTGGCGGACGTGGGCAAGCAGCTGCACGATCTGCCCGCCGGCGTCGGAGGCCCGCTCGCCAAGGCCTTCAGGCTCGTCTACGAATCCCTCCCGCAGCCCGCCCAGCGGACCCTGCGGCTGCTTCCGCTTGCCCCCGCCGGCCTCGTCGACTCCCACGTCGCCTCCGCACTGGCCGGCTGCTCCGTGGCCGCCGCGCAGTCGACCCTGGAGGACTTCGCCGCGCTGGGCCTGCTCAGGCCCGCCCGTGACGGGCTGTACCTGCTGCCCGGCTGCCTCGCGCCGCTGCTCCAGGCCCTGCTGGAGGCCAAGGAGCGGCCCGCCGAGGTCCAGCTCGCGCGGGCCCGGATGCTGGAGCGCACCGTACGGCTGCTGCTCTCCTGCCGGGCCATGGCCGAACCGGACGAAGACGGAGCCGACGGACCCGGCGGGGCGGTCGGGGTGCCGGAGAAGCTCGACGGGGTGCCGCGCGCGCTGCGCTTCGCCGACCGGCGGGCGGCGGAGACCTGGCTGGACACCCGGCTGCCCGCACTGCTGGCCGCGGCCTCGCTGGCCGTGGCCGACGGGGAGCTGGACACCCTGGCGCGCAGGTTCGTAGCGGCCCTCGCGCGGGCCCTGTCCGAGCACCGCGGCACCGCCGGGGCCGCGCCCGAGCTGTACGGGCTGCACCAGCTCGTGCTGGACGTGGCCGAGCGGCGCGATCTGCACCGGGAGCAGGCCGCCGCGCTGCTGAACCTGGCCGATCTGGACGCCGAGACCGGCCGCACCCGGGAGGCGCTGGACCGGTACCGGGCCGCGCTGGACGCGGGAAAGGCGGCGAACGACCCGTACGCGTCGGGCCGCGCGATGGAATCCGTAGGCGGCGCGCACCAGGAGCTGGGCGACTGGCACCGGGCCTCCGACTGGTTCGGCCGGGCCCTGTCCCACGCCCTCGCCCGGGGGGAGCGTGCGGACGAGGCGCGGCTGTACGGGCGGCTGGGGAACGTGCACACGTACGCGGGTCGGTACGGGGACGCGCTGCGGAGTTGGCGGGCGGCTTCGGCCGGCTACCGGAAGCTGGCCGATGTCCCGGGCCAGGCAAAGGCGTTGAGCGAGATGGCGCGGATCCAGGAGTACGCGGGGCGGCCCGAGGAATCCCTGCACACCTGCCGGGAGGCGGTGGAGGTCGCGCGGAAGGCCGGGGACCTGCGACTTCAGGCCGCGCTCCAGGTGCGGCTGGCGGACACGCTGGACCGGCTCGGGGATCCCGCGGCTGCCAGGCTGCACAGGTCCGCGGCCGACAGATTGCTGGGAGACGACCCCGCAGCCTGCGAAATCCGCAGCGTTTCCGACTGAGATTATTCGTTTGCAAGGCTAGACAGCCGCTCATCCTTCATTAGACTGGCTTCACCAGGTCATCCTCTGGTGCATCCCGTTGCGCGTTCTTGTGGACGGGTTTGTATTGAAGTAGCCCGAAACATCCCCTGAGCCAAGGACCGTGAGCCACGATGAAGGTCGGCATCCCCCGCGAGGTCAAGAACAACGAGTTCCGGGTCGCCATCACGCCCGCCGGCGTGCATGAGCTGGTCCGCAACGGCCACCAGGTCTTCGTCGAGCAGAACGCCGGTGTGGGCTCCTCGATCACGGACGCGGAGTACGTTTCCGCCGGCGCCGAGATCCTCGGTACCGCCGACGAGGTCTGGGCGACCGCTGACCTGCTGCTGAAGGTCAAGGAGCCCATCGCGGAGGAGTACCACCGCCTCCGCAAGGACCAGACCCTCTTCACCTACCTGCACCTCGCGGCCTCCCGCGAGTGCACGGACGCCCTGCTCGAGTCCGGCACCACCGCCATCGCGTACGAGACGGTCGAGACGGCGAACCGCGCCCTCCCGCTGCTCGCCCCGATGTCCGAGGTCGCGGGCCGCCTGGCCCCGCAGGTCGGCGCCTACCACCTGATGCGCTCGGTCGGCGGCCGCGGCGTGCTCCCCGGTGGCGTCCCCGGCACCCACGCCGGCGAGTGCGTGGTCATCGGCGGTGGCGTCTCCGGCTGGAACGCCGTGCAGATCGCCGTCGGCATGGGCTTCCACGTGACCCTGCTGGACCGCGACATCAACAAGCTCCGCGAGGCCGACAAGATCTTCGGCACGAAGATCAAGACGATCGTCTCCAACGCCTTCGAGCTGGAGAAGGCCGTCATCGAGGCCGACCTCGTCATCGGCGCGGTGCTGATCCCGGGTGCGAAGGCCCCGAAGCTGGTCACCAACGAGCTCGTCGCCAAGATGAAGCCCGGAAGTGTCCTTGTCGACATTGCGATCGACCAGGGCGGCTGCTTCGAGGACTCCCGCGCGACCACTCACGCCGAGCCGACCTTCCAGGTCCACAACTCGGTCTTCTACTGCGTCGCCAACATGCCGGGCGCGGTGCCGAACACCTCCACCTACGCCCTGACCAACGCCACGCTGCCCTACATCGTGCAGCTCGCGAACCTCGGCTGGGTCGAGGCGCTGCGTCGTGACCCGGCGCTCGCGCTGGGCCTCAACACCCATGACGGCCAGGTCGTTTACCGTGAGGTGGCCGAGGCCCACGGTCTCGAGACCCTCGAGCTGAGCACGCTGCTCGGCTGATTCGTCAACGACTGACGTCAATCTCACGTATCCGGCCGGACCTTGCTCGCGAGGTCCGGCCGGAGGCGTTCCCGGGGTCGTCCGCAGGGCCGCTCAACTCGCCTCGAACGTAACCCTTTAACCCTTTCGCACACCCGCGAAACTTCCCGGCGACAGCTCGTACGCCCTTGACAGAGTGGTGTTCGGTTGCCGACACATCGCGGCGGGTCCGGCGGATTGTGTTGCCGCTGAGTGGTGACACGCCATAGAGTCGCCAACCGTCGGCATGGTGCCACGCTGACCTATCGATAAGTGTCCTGGTCACGTCCGAGGAGGTAAGACGACTTGTGAATGAGTCGACATTTGCTCCTGGAGGTGGTCGAGCAGGAGGGCCTGCGCGGGGCCAGGGTCCTGCCGGAATCGAAGCCGTGGGATCCGTAGCGGTCCGCACCTTCGCAAACCACCAGCACATGACGACGCCCCAAAAGAGCATGGACGGCCTAGACGTGAACTCCAGGGCCGGCGACCTGAGCGGCGACAAGCCCGTGGGTTTCGCCGACTACGAACAGGTGCCCGAGGGGCATTTCTACGACCCCGATGCGGAGTACGAGCCCGACCCCGAGTACGCGGCCACTCTCGCCCCCGACGCTGCCCGCCAGCGCCGTGAGCGGATCGGCCCGACCGGAAGGCCGCTGCCGTACTTCCCGATCCCGGGTCCGCTGACCGACCACGGTCCGGCGACGATCATCGCGATGTGCAACCAGAAGGGCGGCGTGGGCAAGACCACGTCGACCATCAACCTGGGTGCGGCACTCGCGGAGTACGGGCGCCGGGTGCTGCTCGTCGACTTCGACCCGCAGGGAGCGCTGTCGGTCGGCCTCGGGGTCAACCCGATGGAACTCGACCTGACGGTCTACAACCTGCTCATGGAGCGGGGCATGTCGGCCGACGAGGTGCTGCTGAAGACGGCGGTCCCCAACATGGACCTGCTGCCGAGCAACATCGACCTGTCCGCCGCCGAAGTGCAGTTGGTCAGCGAGGTCGCACGCGAGTCGACGCTGCAGCGGGCCCTGAAGCCCCTGCTGCCCGACTACGACTACATCGTGATCGACTGTCAGCCCTCGCTCGGTCTGCTGACCGTGAACGCCCTGACGGCGGCTCACAAGGTCATCGTGCCGCTGGAGTGCGAGTTCTTCGCACTGCGCGGTGTGGCGCTGCTGACCGAGACCATCGAGAAGGTGCAGGAGCGGCTCAACCCGGAGCTGGAGCTCGACGGCATCCTCGCCACGATGTACGACTCCCGTACGGTGCACAGCCGTGAGGTGCTGGCGCGCGTCGTCGAGGCCTTCGACGACCACGTCTACCACACGGTCATCGGCCGCACGGTGCGGTTCCCGGAGACCACGGTCGCCGGCGAGCCGATCACCACGTACGCCTCCAACTCCGTCGGCGCCGCCGCCTACCGCCAGCTGGCCAGGGAGGTGCTCGCCCGGTGTCCCGCCGAGTGAGTCTGCCCGGAGCCGACGAACTGTTCCGTACGACCGGGGGGATGGCACTGACCTCCTCCTCGCCGAACTCGGCACGGGGCGTGGAGCACGCGGCATCGGCCGCGGAGGGCACGGCGGGAGAGGGTCGCAGCCGGGAGGCTGAGGCCGGCACGGAGCCGGGCGTCGGCCCGCAGCGACGTCCGCAGGAAGGTTCCGGTAACGCCGTCCCCGCCCCCACCCCCGGTCGGGGCAAGGGGCCGGGCCGGGGTGCGAACCGGCGGCCCAGCGGGCGCGAGCGGCACGACGAGAAGATCACGGTCTACGTCTCCGCGGAGGAGCTCATGGACCTGGAACACGCGCGGCTGGTGCTGCGCGGGGAGCACGGCCTGGCGGTCGACCGCGGCCGGATCGTGCGCGAGGCCGTCGCGGTGGTCCTGGCGGACCTGGAGTCCCGCGGTGACGCGAGCATCCTGGTCCGGCGGCTCCGGGGGCGCTGACCCCTGCGGGGCTCGGGCGGGTTGGTGCGTCGCCACGCCCGTGCGGTGCGGGGCCCCGAGGGCGGGCCGGAGGCCGTCGGCGCGCCGACGGTGCGGGGCGTGTGGTTCCCCTACCCGCCCGTCGCCCGTTCCCCGGGCTCTGCCCGGACCCCGGTCCTCAAACGCCGGACGGGGTGAAGGACCCTGGGCTCCGCCCTGGACCCGGGTCCTCAGACGCCGGACGGGCTGAAGGACCCTGGGCTCCGCCCTGGACCGTGTCCTCGAACGCCGGACGGCTGGATGTGCCCCCCGGACGCCGGGCGGCCCGAATTGCCCGGGTCCCCGCTGCTCCCGCGGGGTGGTGCGTGGGAGCCTTGGGGACTGGGCCCCGGCCCGATCAGACGCTTCCTCCGCACCACCCTGGACCGCGATGCCCTCTCCCGCCGAACCCGTCCCCCCGCCCCGCCGCTCGCTGGGCCGCGGCCCGGGTGCCTCCGTACCGGTGGAGGAGGAGTTCCCCGGCCCCGCCCCTTCTCCCTCCCTGGCGCCAGACCCGGACCCTGCCCCGGAAGAGGCTCCCGGGCCCCCTGCGGCGGCCTTGGCGGCCCTCCAGGCGCCTCGTGAGGTCGAGGGGCCGGGGGAGCCCGGTGCTGGAGCCGAGGGGGCCGTACGGGCCGCAGGGGGATCCGTACCGGCCCGGAACGTCCCCGGAGGTGCCGACGGGGTGGGTGACGGGCGGTTCACGCTGCGCCTGGAGAACTTCGAGGGGCCCTTCGACCTGCTGCTGCAGTTGATCTCCCGGCACAAGCTCGACGTCACCGAGGTCGCGCTGTCGGAGGTGACCAACGAGTTCATGGCGCACATCCGTGCCATGGGGCCCGACTGGGACCTCGACCAGACGACCGAGTTCCTCGTCGTCGCCGCCACCCTGCTCGACCTGAAGGCGGCCCGGCTGCTGCCCGTCGCCGAGGTCGAGGACGAGGCGGACCTCGCGCTGCTGGAGGCCCGGGACCTGCTGTTCGCACGGCTGCTGCAGTACCGGGCGTACAAACGGATCGCCGAGATCTTCCAGGAGCGGGCCGACAGCGAGGCCAGGCGCTACCCGCGCACGGTCGGACTGGAGCCCCACCTCGCCGAGCTGCTCCCCGAGGTGGTCATCAGCATCGGCGGCGAGGGGCTGGCGAGGCTCGCGGTCAAGGCCATGCAGCCCCGGGCGAAGCCGCAGGTGTACGTGGACCACATCCACGCGCCCCTCGTGAGCGTCCGGGAGCAGGCCGGGCTGGTCGTGGCGCTGCTCAAGGCCAGGGGCGAAGCCACCTTCCAGGAGCTCACCGAGGACGCCGCGGACACCCTGACCGTCGTGGCGCGCTTCCTGGCCCTCCTGGAGCTCTACCGGGAGAAGGCGGTGATCCTGGACCAGGAGGAGGCCCTGAAGACGCTCACGGTGCGCTGGAGCGGCGGGGACGGGGACGGCATGCCGACGGTGACGGACGAGTTCGACCAGATCGTGGAGGTCAAGGAATGAATGACGTGACGACCCCCGTGGCCGGGCTGGCGCTGAAGCCGGCCCTGGAGGCCGTCCTCATGGTCGTGGACGAGCCGGCGACCGAGGCGCACCTGGCCAAGGTGCTGGAGCGGGCCCCCCGCGAGGTCGCGCAGGCGCTGCGCGAGCTGGTGGACGAGTACGAGGTCCAGGGCCGCGGATTCGAATTGCGGCTCGTCGCCGGGGGCTGGCGGTTCTACAGCCGGGCGGACTACGCGCCGGCGGTGGAGGCCTTCGTCCTGGACGGCCAGCAGGCCCGTCTCACCCAGGCGGCGCTGGAGACCATGGCCGTGGTCGCGTACCGCCAGCCGGTCAGCCGCTCGCGGGTCTCGGCGGTCCGCGGAGTCAACTGCGACGGGGTCATGCGCACCCTCCTCCAGCGGGGTCTGGTGGAGGAGGCGGGGACGGAACCCGAAACAGGTGCGATCCTGTACAGGACGACGAACTACTTTCTGGAGCGGATGGGCCTGCGTGGCCTGGACGAGCTCCCGGAGCTCGCGCCCTTCCTCCCCGAGGCGGACGCGATCGAAGCCGAGACGCAAGAGGGTGTTCCGTCGTTCGATCCGGACTCTCCGGATACCGATGAAGACGACAAGACGACGGAACTTTGATGCGAAGCAGCGGCAACGGCAACGGTGGCGGCAACAGGAACAGCGGCGGCGGTGGTGGCGGGCGCGGTAGCTCCCCCCGCGGCGGCTCCTCCAGCGGCGGCGGTGGTGGCTACCGCGGTGGCGGCTCCGGCGGCGGCAGCGGCTCGGGCGGTGGCTCCCGCGGCGGCAGCTCCGGTGGTGGCTACCAGGGTGGCGGCTCCCGCGGCGGCTCCTCCGGCGGCGGCTACCAGGGTGGCGGCGGCTCGGGTGGCGGCTCGCGCGGCGGCAGCTCCGGTGGTGGCTACCAGGGTGGCGGCTCCCGCGGCGGCTCCTCCGGCGGCGGCTACCAGGGTGGCGGCAGCTCTGGCGGCGGTTACCAGGGCGGTGGCTCCCGCGGCGGCAGCTCCGGTGGTGGTTACCAGGGCGGTGGCTCTCGTGGCGGCTCCTCCGGTGGCGGCTACCAGGGTGGCGGCTCCTCCGGTGGCGGCTACCAGGGTGGCGGCTCCTCCGACCGCGACCGCGAGCAGGCCCCCCGCATCCGCAACCCCCGCCCCGAGGAGCGTCGCTACGACGTGGGCCCCGAGGGTGAGCGCAACGGCCGCGGCGGTGCCAAGGCCGGCGGCGGCGGCGCCCGTGGCGCGGCCGACGGCAACCGCGGTGGCGGTGCCCGCGGCGCGGCGGCCCGTGGTGGCGCCAAGGGCGGCCCCAAGGTCTCCAGGACTCCCGGCATCGGTGGCGCGGGCGGCCCGCGCATCGGCCCCGGCAGCCGCAGCGGCCAGTCCAAGCCGCGCGAGCTGGAGGCGCGGATCGAGGAGCGCGTGCGCGACCGGTACGCCGACAAGCCCGTGATCAAGACCCCGAAGACCTTCCCGGGTGCCGAGGAGGAGGGTGAGCGTCTGCAGAAGGTGCTCGCCCGGGCCGGCATGGGTTCGCGCCGTGCGTGCGAGGAGCTCATCGAGCAGGCCCGCGTCGAGGTCAACGGCGAGATCGTCCTGGAGCAGGGCAAGCGCGTGAAGCCCTCGGACGAGATCAAGGTGGACGGCCTGACCGTCGCCACCCAGTCGTACCTGTTCTTCGCGCTGAACAAGCCGGCCGGCGTCGTCTCCACCATGGAGGACCCGGACGGCCGCCAGTGCCTCGGCGACTACGTCACCAACCGTGAGACGCGTCTCTTCCACGTCGGCCGGCTCGACACCGAGACCGAGGGCATCATCCTGCTCACCAACCACGGTGAGCTGGCCCACCGCCTCACGCACCCGAAGTACGGCGTGAAGAAGACCTACGTCGCCGCGATCACCGGTCCGCTGCCGCGCGACATCGGCAAGCGCCTGAAGGACGGCATCGAGCTGGAGGACGGCTACGCCCGCGCCGACCACTTCCGCGTCGTCGACCAGCTCGGCAAGAACTACCTGGTCGAGGTGACCCTCCACGAGGGCCGCAAGCACATCGTCCGCCGCATGCTCTCCGAGGCCGGCTTCCCGGTCGAGAAGCTCGTGCGGACCTCCTTCGGCCCGATCGAGCTCGGCGACCAGAAGTCCGGCTGGCTGCGCCGCCTGACCAACACCGAGGTCGGCATGCTCATGCGCGAGGTCGGTCTGTAGGACCCCGTCAGTACCCCGGCCTCCTGAAGGCCTCCAGAACCCGCGGTGCCCTTGGGCTCCGCGGGTTTTTTGGTTGTGCCGGACCCCGGATCCTGTTTATAGTCAACCTGACTATAAAGGGATGGGGGGCGTCATGGGATGGCAGACGAGCTGGACCGAGATCCTCGGGTTCGTCACGGGTGCCGTGTGCGTCTGGCTGGTCGCCCGGCAGCACGTCGCCAACTGGCCGATCGGCATCGCCAACAACGTCTTCTTCATCGTGCTCTTCGCCCAGGCGGGCCTCTACGCCGACGCCGGGCTGCAGATCGTCTTCATCGCCCTGGCCGCGTACGGCTGGTGGTCCTGGACCCACGGGGGCGGCCCGGGCACCGCCACGGCCCTGCCGGTGCGCCGCACCACGGCCCCCGAGTGGACCGCGCTGGCCGCGGCGGGAGTGGTGGTGGTGCTCGGCCTGACCCTCCTGCTGAGCCGGGTCACCGACTCCACCGTCCCGTTCTGGGACGCGCTGACGACCGGGCTCTCGCTCGCGGCCACGTACGGGCAGTGCCGCAAGCTCGTCGAGTCCTGGTGGCTGTGGATTGCGGCCGACCTCGTGTACATCCCGCTGTACGCCTACAAGGGGCTGTACCTGACCTCCCTGCTCTACGTCGGCTTCCTCGCGCTGTGCGTCGCCGGACTGCTCGGCTGGCGCCGGGCGCTCCCGGCCCGCCTCGCGCCGGCGGTGACGGCATGAAGCGCCACGGCCACGGCCTGGTCCTCGGCAAGTTCTATCCGCCGCACGCCGGCCACCACCACCTGGTGCGCACCGCGCAGGACCGGTGCGAGCGGCTGACCGTACTGGTCTGCGCGGCCTCGGTGGAGTCCGTACCGCTCGCCGACCGGGTCGCCTGGATGCGCGAGGCGCACCCGGGGGCCGAGGTGGTCGGCGCGGTCGACGACATCCCCGTCGACCTCCACGACCCGGCGGTCTGGGAGGCGCACATGGCGATCTTCCGGCGCGCGGTGCGCCGCCCGGTCGACGCCGTCTTCACCTCCGAGGCGTACGGGACCGAGCTCGCGCGGCGGTTCGGCGCCGAGGAGATCTGCGTGGACCTCGACCGCACCCTGTTCCCGGTGTCCGGCACGGCCGTACGGGCCGACCCCGTCGGGAACTGGGAGTTCTTGGGGCCCGCCGTACGGGCGGCGCTGACCCGGCGGATCGTCGTGCTCGGCGCCGAATCCACCGGCACGACCACGCTGTCGCGGGCCCTGGCCGAGCACTGGCGTGGGCGCGGCGGGGTGTGGGCGAAGACGGGCTGGGTGGCGGAGTACGGCCGGCAGTACAGCGAGGAGCGGCTCGCGGCGGCGCGCTCCGCGGACCCGGCGGCGACCTGGGCGGAGGTGAGCTTCACCTCGGCGGAGTTCCCGCTGATCGCGCGGCGGCAGGACGCGGAGGAGGAGCGGGCGGCCCGGCTGGGATCCCCGGTGCTCTTCTGCGACACCGACTCCTTCGCCACCGGCATCTGGCACGAGCGGTACACGGGCGCGCGCAGTGCCGAGGTCGAGCGGATCGCCGCCGCGACGCGGCGGGACCTGTACCTGCTCACCGACCACGCGGACGTGCCCTTCGAGGACGACGGGCTGCGCGACGGAGAGGAGTTGAGGCCGTGGATGACCGGGCGGTTCCTGGAGGAACTGGAGCGGACGGGGAAGCGGTTCCTGGTGGTCCGCGGGGACCGCGGGGCGCGGCTGGCGGCGGCGGTGGCAGCGGTCGACGGACTCCTGTCGGAGGGCTGGCAGTTCACGGATCCGCTGCCGGAGCGGGTGGCCGGGCAGGTGCCCGAGCAGGCGGCCGGGCGGACCGGGCAGCGGGCGGGGGAGCGGAGCCGATGAGTGACACCGGACCCGTACCCGTACCCGGACCCGGACCTGTACCCGGGCACGGGTATGACCCGCACGACTTCCCGCCCTTCGCGGTGACCGTGGACCTCGCCGTCTTCACCGTGCGCGGCGGGACCCTGCACGTGCTGCTGATCCGGCGCGCGCAGGAACCGTACGCGGGCGCCTGGGCGCTCCCCGGCGGCTTCCTGCTGCCGCGGGAGTCCGCGGAGACGGCGGCCCGGCGCGAACTGGCCGAGGAGACCGGCCTGTCGGCGGAGGTGGTCGACGCCCTGCACCTGGACCAGCTGCGCACCTACAGCGAACCGGACCGGGACCCCCGCATGCGGGTGGTCTCGGTGGCCTTCACCGCGCTCGTCCCCGATCTGCCGGAACCGGTGGCCGGGGGCGGCGGGGACGCGGACCGCGCCCGCTGGGTGCCGGTGGGCGAGGCCTGCGCGCCGGCCTTCGGACTGGCCTTCGACCACGCGGAGATCCTCGCGGACGCCCGTTCCCGCGTGGGCTCGAAGCTGGAGTACAGCTGCCTCGCCACCGCCTTCTGCCCGCCCGAGTTCACCCTCGGTGAGCTCCAGGCCGTCTACGAGACCGTCTGGGACACCGTCCTGGACCGCCCCAACTTCCGCCGCAAGGTCCTGGCCACGCCCGGCTTCGTCGAGGCCGTGCCCGGAGCCGCCCGGCTCACCGGCGGCCGCGGCAAACCGGCCGCGCTCTACCGGCCCGGACCCGCGACCACCCTGCACCCGCCCCTGCTGCGCCCCTCGGAAGGACACCCACGATGACGACGACGGCGACGAAGGCGACGCACACGAAGCGGGCCGCCACGGGCTCCCTGATCGGACTGGCCCTGGGAGACGCCCTCGGCTTCCCGACGGAGTTCAACGACGTGCCCCGGATCCTGGCGAAGACCGGCCCGTGGCGACAGATGGCCCTGATCCGGCCTGCGATCGTCTCGGACGACACCCAGATGACGCTGGCCCTCGCCCGCGGCATGCGGACCGCCGCGGAGCGGGGCCGGGTGGGCCCGCTGCGCCTCGCCCGCCCGGTCCGGGAGGAGTTCGTCGACTGGTACCACTCCCCGGAGAACAACCGGGCCCCGGGCCGCACCTGCCTGAAGGCCTGCAGCCTCCTCAACCACCCCGAGCGGGACTGGCGCGACGCCAGCCAGCTCGGCTCCAAGGGCTGCGGAGCGAACATGCGGGTGGCTCCGGTCGGGCTGGTGCCGGGCTGGACGGAGGAGGAGCGGGCCGGCGCGGCCCAGCTCCAGTCGGCCCTGACCCACGGCCACCCGACCGCACTGGCCGCCTCCGACCTCACGGCGCGGGCGGTGTTCCTGCTGGCGCAGGGCACCGAGGTGACCGGCCTGGTCGGGCAACTGCGCTCGTACGCCCTGGAGAACCGCACCCGCTACCACGAGCGCTGGCTCGGCGACCTCTGGACGCGGACGGCGTCCGACGCCTCGGCCGAGTCCTTCATGGCGCGCGGCTGGGACGAGTGCCTGGAGGTCCTGGACCGCCTCGCGGCGGCCCTGCGCACCCCGTCCCCGGAAACGGACCCCTGCCTCACGACCGGCGAAGGCTGGATCGCCGAGGAGGCCCTGGCCACCGCCCTCCAGTGCTTCCTGCTCTTCCCGGAGGAACCGCTCCTGGCCCTGCGCCGCGCGGCCTGCACGGCGGGCGACTCCGACTCCATCGCCTGCCTGGCCGGAGCCTTCGCCGGCGCCCACCTCGGCGCGGACGCCTGGCCCCGCGACTGGGAGGGCCGCATCGAGTACCGCGACGAACTCCTGTCCTTCGGCACCCTCTGGGACGCGTGAACCGTGCTGGACGAGTTCGTCGTACGGCGGCGGGCGGGTTAGGGCGTTGCCGATGCGCGGCGGGTGCGGAGGAGGAAGGCCTCGACCCGGGGGAGGTCCGGGGCCTCGGGGAGGGGGGTCGTCGCCAGGGCGGCTTCGGTTTCCTCGGTCAGGAGGGTCATCCAGGCGTCGACCTCCTCCCAGGTGAGCTCGCCGCGGCGGACCGCGAGGAGGCGGTCGCGGTAGGGGGTCGCGTCGATCTCCAGGCGGCCCGTGCGCAGCAGGTCGCGGCAGGACAGGAGCAGGCGCAGCAGGTGCATGGCGTGCTTCCAGCGCGGGGCGCCGTGGTTGCGGAGGTCGCCGAGGAGTTTGCCGCGCTGGGAGACGGCGTACCGGCTGAAGCTGGTGTGGGCCCGGCGGGACAGGAACGCACCGCGGAGCGAGAGGAGTTCCTCGCCGACCGGGGTGAGGTCCTCCACGAGGGGGGAGTGGAGGACCTCCAGGACGTTCGGGTTGGCGCGCAGCGCGAGTTCGCAAAAGCGCTCCAGCTCCCAGGAGAACTCCTCGTCCCGGGGGCCGTCCACGTGCGTCGGCGGCTTCTCGAAGCGCCAGAACAGCGGCGTCGGGGCGAGGTAGACACCGCGTCGGTCGGTGTCGCTCGCCTCCGTCGCCAGGCCGAACGCCCTCGAACCGATCACGCACGAGTAGATCGTGTGGTCCCTGACCAGGGTGAGTTCGAGCGGCTCGGGGGTCGGTTCGTTCGGGCGGGCCTCGTTCATTCGGCGAGGCTAGTGCCGGGGCCTGCGGCTAGGCGAGCGAGATTTCGCCCGCCGGGGAGACGGTGATCTTCTTCTCCTCCAGAGGCTTGGTCGCCGGGCCCTTGGCCACCGCGCCGTCCGTGTCCTTGAACTTGCTGCCGTGGCACGGGCAGTCGATGGTGCCGGCCTCCACCTTGTTCACGAGGCAGCCCTGGTGGGTGCAGACCGCCGTGAAGCAGCGGAAGGAGCCCGCGGTCGGCTGGGTGACGACCAGCTTCTCGTCCTTGAGGACCGTGCCGCCTCCGACCGGCACCTCCGAGGACTTGATCAGGGCCTTGGCGTCTCCGGCCGGAGCCGAGGACGAGGCGGACGCGGAGTTCTGCGCCGTGGGCGCGCTGCCGCCCTCGGACGACGGCTTCGTCTCGTCGGCTCCGCATGCGGTCAGCACGCCGCCTGCCAGGGCGCTCGCGCCGGCCGCCAGTACCGTGCGCCGGGCGGCGCGGGTGGGGTCGCTCATGACTTCTCCTCGGGTGATCGCCGGGGTGGCGAGAGGCATCCTGGCGCGTGACGGGCCTCAGCGACACCCCGCCACGCCTTGACTCAGCCCTCCGGGGGCCGGCGAACGAGTTCCGCCGGCGCACCGGGGGCGCGTACCACCTCCCACACGCGCACCACGGCGTCCCGGTTCAGCGGTCCGTGGACGTGCGGGTAACGGAGGCCGCTTTCACCCTCCCGGCGGACCTCGGAGGTGAGGGCGCGCTCGTCGAGCTCCACCGCGAGGAGGGTCCCCGCTACGGCTGCGTAGTGCGCGGCGGCGATCGCGAGCACCGTCTCCGGATCCGCCGAACAGTGCACGAAGCCCTCGGAGTCGAGGGAGGGCGGGGCGTACGGGCGCGCGGGATCGGCGGTCCAGTCGGACAGCGGTACGAGGTGGAAGATCATGCCGATCGTTCTACCGCAGTCGGCGCACGGCTCTGCGCCAAGTGGCAGACGTGTCCGAGTTGGGTGACATTGTCCGTATCTCGAAGCCGGGTACGCCGATTTCCGTGCGCCCGGTCCCTCTTCGAAAGGCATCACCATGGCGGGCAACGACCTCGGCTCCCTCCTCGGCGGCCTCCTCGGCGGCGGCGGCGCACAGGGCGGCAGCGGCGGCGGCAACATCCTCGGCTCCCTCCTCGGCGCCCTCATGGGCGGCGGCGGTGCCGGCGGCGCCCAGGCGGCCGGAGGTGGGAACAACCCGCTCGGCGGGCTGCTGGACATGCTGACCAAGTCGGGTCTGACCGACCAGGCCCAGTCCTGGGTCGGCACCGGCGAGAACCAGCCGGTCAGCGGCGCGGAGATCGCCAAGGCCCTGCCGGACGACACCCTGGCCAAGGTCGCCGAGCAGGCGGGCGTCACCCCCCAGGACGCCGCGGACCAGATCGCGCAGGCGCTCCCGCAGGCCGTGGACAAACTGACGCCCGAGGGCTCGGTCCCGAGCGGCTCGCTGGAGGACATCATCAAGCAGCAGGGCCTCTGAGCGACTCCGAGCGGCCCCGGTCCTTCCCGGGGTCGGCTCCCGAGGGCCCGGTGTCCCGTCCCAGCCGACGGGACACCCGGCCCACGCGCTGTTCCCCCTGTTCCCGCAGGCAACCCGGAGGCAGGTA
>NZ_JBHVYI010000108.1:0-27374 GCF_042880975.1 Streptomyces sp. NPDC058289 | reverse complement strand
CCCCCAAGGAGGTTCCGGGCCCGGCCCGTTCGTGTGCAAGCCCCGCAGGGCTACGCGTGCGCCCGGAGCAGCGACCGCATCGTCCGCATGGCGACGGACAGGTTCGCCAGATCGAAGTCGTCCGACCCCTGGATCTCGTCCAGAGTCGTCCGCGCACGCCCGATGATCGCCGCGTTCTTCTCCTCCCACGCCTTGAAGCGCTCCTCGGGAGTCGAGGTCCCGTTCCCGACCGCCAGCACGTCCGCGGTCAGCGCCGCGTGCGCCGAGAACAGGTCCTCGCGGATGGACGCGCGGGCCATCGACTGCCAGCGGTCGGCCCTCGGCAGCTCGATGATCCGGTCCATCAGCTGGGTGATGTCGAGCCGGTCGGCGAGGTCGTAGTACACCTCGGCGACGGCCAGCGGCTCGACGCCCGTGCGGTCGGCGATCGCGACGATGTCCAGCGTCGGGAAGGCCGAGGAGAACCCGGCCACCTTGGCCGCCAGCTCCTCCGGCACGCCCTCGCCGATCAGCTCGGCCATGACCGCCTCGTACCACTCCAGGTCCGCGCCGCGCACCAGCTTCGGCACGTCCGACCAGACCCGCGCGACCCGCTCGGCGAAGAGCTCGATGGTCTCGGTGATCTGGAGCGGCTGCGGCCGGTTGTTCAGCAGCCAGCGCGTACCGCGCTCGACCAGGCGACGCGAGTGCAGCCGGATCCGGGTCTGGACGTCGGCGGCGACCTCGTTGTCGAGGGCCTCGACCGCGTCCCACACATCGGCCAGGCCGAAGATCTCGCGGGCCGCGAGCTGCGCCCGGACGATCTCCTCCAGGGAGGCTCCGGTCTCCTCGCGCAGGCGGTGCAGGAAGGTCGAGCCACCGCTGTTGACGGTGTCGTTGACCAGCACCGTGGTGATGATCTCGCGGCGCAGCGCGTGCCCGTCGACCTGCTCGGGGAACTTCGCGAGCAGCGCGCCCGGGAAGTAGGCGTGCAGCAGGCGATCGAGGTACGGGTCGTCCGGCAGCTCGGTGTGGATGAGCTCGTCCGCCACCGTGATCTTGGTGTAGGCGAACAGGACGGCCAGCTCCGGCTGGGTCAGACCCTTGCCGGTGTTCAGCAGCTCGCGGAGCTGCCGGTCGTTGGGCAGGAACTCCAGCGCCCGGTCCAGCAGGCCGTCACGGCCCAGGCGGCGCATGAAGCGCTGCTGGGCGTGGAGCAGGCTGGGGGCCTGGGCGGCGCCGTTGGACAGCGCCACGTTCTGGGCGTAGTTGTTGCGCAGCACCAGCCGGCCGACCTCGTCGGTCATCTCGGCGAGGAACTTGTTGCGCTGCTTGACGGTCAGGTCCCCGTCGGCGACCACCCAGTTCAGCAGGATCTTGATGTTCACCTCGTGGTCGGAGGTGTCCACGCCCGCGCTGTTGTCGATGGCGTCGGTGTTGACCTTGCCGCCCTCGCCGCCGGCGCCGCTGCGCGCGAACTCGATGCGGCCGAGCTGGGTCAGGCCCAGGTTGCCGCCCTCGCCGATGACCTTGGCCCACACGTCGGAGCCGTTGACGCGGATGGCGTCGTTGGCCTTGTCGCCGACGTCGGCGTGCGTCTCGGCCGTCGCCTTGACGTACGTACCGATGCCGCCGTTCCACAGCAGGTCCACGGGGGCCTTGAGGATGGCCTGCATCAGCTCGGCGGGGGTCATCTTGGAGACGCCCGCCTCGATCCCGAGGGCCGCGCGGACCTGCGCGTTGATCGGGATGGCCTTCGCGCTGCGCGGGTGGATCCCGCCGCCCTGCGACAGCAGCGAGGCGTCGTAGTCCGCCCACGAGGAGCGCGGCAGGTCGAACAGGCGCCGGCGCTCGGCGTAGGAGGTCGCCGCGTCCGGGTTCGGGTCGATGAAGATGTGCCGGTGGTCGAAGGCCGCCACCAGGCGGATGTGCTCGGAGAGCAGCATGCCGTTGCCGAAGACGTCGCCGGACATGTCGCCGACGCCGACGACGGTGAAGTCCTGCGTCTGGGTGTCGTGCCCGAGCTCGCGGAAGTGCCGCTTGACGGACTCCCAGGCGCCGCGGGCGGTGATGCCCATGCCCTTGTGGTCGTAGCCGGCCGAGCCGCCGGAGGCGAAGGCGTCGCCCAGCCAGAACCCGTAGGACTCCGCGACCCCGTTGGCGATGTCGGAGAAGGTCGCGGTGCCCTTGTCGGCGGCGACGACGAGGTAGGTGTCGTCCTCGTCGTGGCGGACCACGCCCTTGGGCCGCACGACCTCGCCGCCGACCATGTTGTCGGTGATGTCGAGCAGCGCCGAGATGAAGATCTTGTACGAGGCGATGCCCTCGGCGAGCCAGGCGTCCCGGTCCACCGACGGGTCGGGGAGGTTCTTGGCGACGAATCCGCCCTTGGCGCCCACGGGCACGATGACGGTGTTCTTGACCATCTGCGCCTTGACCAGGCCGAGGATCTCCGTACGGAAGTCCTCGCGGCGGTCGGACCAGCGCAGGCCGCCGCGGGCGACCTTGCCGAAGCGCAGGTGGACGCCCTCGACGCGCGGGGAGTAGACCCAGATCTCGAAGGCCGGACGCGGCGCCGGCAGGTCGGGGATGGCCTGCGGGTCGAACTTCATCGACACGTAGGAGTGCTGCTCGCCCGCGGAGTTGAGCTGGAAGAAGTTCGTGCGCAGCGTCGCCTTGATGAGGGTGAGGAAGGAGCGCAGGATCCGGTCCTCGTCCAGCGAGGCGACCTGGTCCAGGGCCCCGTCCAGCTCCTCCAGCATCGCGTCGACGAGCTCGCTGCCCGCCGACTGGCGGCCGGGCGACATCCGCGCCTCGAAGAGCGAGATCAGCAGCCGGGTGGTGTGGACGTTGTTGCGGAGGGTGTCCTCCATGTAGTCCTGGCTGAAGGTGGCACCGGCCTGGCGCAGGTACTTGGCGTACGCGCGCAGGACGACGGCCTGCCGCCAGGTCAGCCCGGCGCTCAGCACCAGGGTGTTGAAGTTGTCGTTCTCGGCTTCGCCCTGCCAGACCGCCGAGAAGGCCTCCTGGAACCGCTCGCGGGCGTCGTCGCCGAGGTAGCCGGCGGCGCTGTCGCCGTTGGCGGAGACCGGCATCCGCAGACCGAAGTCGTAGATCCACGCGTTGGTGCGGTCGCTGCACCGCAGCTCGTACGGCCGCTCGTCGGTGACCTCGACGCCCAGGCGCTGCAGGACCGGCAGGACGGCGGACAGGGAGACCTGCTCGCCCGCCTTGTAGATCTTGAACCGGCGCTCGCCGGGGCCGGCGCCGACCGGCTCGTACAGCGACAGCGCGAACTCGCGGTCGCTGGCGGACAGCCGTTCCAGGTGGCACAGGTCGGCCACGGCCGCGCGCGGCGAGTGGTCGGCCTTGTAGCCCTCGGGGAAGGAGGTCCCGTACTTGCGCAGCAGCTCGGCGGCGCGCTCCTCGCCCAGCTCGGCGACCAGGGCCTCGCCGAAGCCGTCGGCCCAGGAGCGGGCGGCCTCGACCAGTCGGCCCTCGATCCGCTCGACGTCGGCGTCGGTCAGCACGGGCAGCTCGGTGCCCTGCGGGACGCGGACGACGAAGTGGATGCGGGAGAGGATCGACTCGGTGTTCCAGGCGGTGAAGTCGACGCTGATGCCGTCGAGCTCCTCCTGCAGGATCGCGATCAGCCGCAGCCGCACGCCGGTGGTGTAGCGGTCGCGCGGCAGGTAGACCAGCGCGGAGTAGTAGCGCCCGTACTCGTCCTGGCGCAGGTACAGCCGCAGCCGGCGGCGCTCCTGGAGGTACAGGACGGAGGTGGCGATGGCCTGGAGCTGGTCGACCGGGGTCTGGAACAGCTCGTCGCGCGGGTAGGTCTCCAGGATCTGGAGCAGGTCGCGGCCGTCGTGGCTGGACGGGGCGAAGCCGGCGCCTTCGAGGACCTCGGCGACCTTGCGGCGGATGACCGGGACCCGGCGCACCGACTCGGTGTACGCGGCGGAGGAGAACAGGCCGAGGAAGCGGCGCTCGCCGACGACGTTGCCCTCGGCGTCGAACTTCTTGACGCCGACGTAGTCGAGGTACGAGGGGCGGTGCACGGTGGAGCGGCTGTTGGCCTTGGTCAGCACCAGCAGGCGGTGCTCGCGGGCCTTGGCGCGGGCGTCGGCCGGCAGCCGGTTGAAGGACGGCGAGACGGGGTGCGCCTCGTCCTGGCCGTGGTGCAGCGGGTCGGAGCGCAGAATGCCGAGGCCGGTGCCGGGCACGGCGGCCAGGGCGTCGCCGTCGACGAGGTTGTACTCGCGGTAGCCGAGGAAGGTGAAGTGGTCGTCGGCGAGCCAGCGCAGCAGCTCGCGGGCCTCTTCGAGCTCGTACTCGCGCAGGTCCGGGGCGGTGGGCTCCTCGGGGAGCTCCTGCGCGATGCGCAGCGCCGCGTCGCGCATCTTCTCCCAGTCCTCGACGGACTCGCGTACGTCGGACAGGACGCGCTGCAGATCGGCGGTGATCTGCTTGAGGTCGGCCTTGTCGGTCTCGCGGTCGATCTCGACGTGGATCCAGGACTCGACGAGGGAGTCGTGGGGGCGCGCGGTGCGGGGACCGTGCGCGTCGCAGTCGGGGCCGAGGATCTCGATCAGCTTGCCGGTGACGTCGCGGCGGACGACGACCTGCGGGTGGATCACGACGTGGATGCCGCGCCCGTGGCGGGACAGCTCGTTCGTCACCGAGTCCACGAGGAACGGCATGTCGTCGGTGACCACCTCGACGACGGAGTGGCTGGAGGTCCAGCCGTTCTCCTCCACCGTGGGCGTGTGCACCCGCACGCTCGCCGTGCCCTGCGGACGGTTCTCCGCGAGCCGGTAGTGCGAGAGCGCGCCCCCGAACACGTCGACCGGGTCCCGGTCGAGCAGGTCCTCCGGGGCGGTGTGCAGGTAGTAGCGCTGGAGGTAGGCGAGAGTCGTGTCCCGGTCGGGACGCTCCCCCTGCTCGGACCCAGTCGGAAGTAGCCCCCCGGCCGGGCTGTTCTCAGCTACCCGTGCCGCCCGCGCGAGCAGCTCGGCCTTTGCTTCGTCCAGCTTGGTCTGCATGTCCTCTGGCTCCTGTCGCGCGCCATTGCGTGACGTAGGTGAAGGAAGGAATGGCATAGCACCGCGAGGCGGGGTTTCGGTGTCCGTTCGGGATCGACGCTATGCCGTCGAGAGAGCCCACCGGGAGGAAATCGGCCATGATCGGCAGGATGTCCCGGGAGCGGGGATCAGCGACGGCCCGGGCACGGTGGTGCGCCGGGCGCCGGACGGAGGCTTCAGTGCCTCCGAGAACTATCGCGCTGATCACGGGTACCAGGCTATCTCGCTCCACCCCCGGCTCGTCATGAGCTGTATGTGTACAAAAGAGGGGGGGTAACTTTGACACTCTGGATAGGGTCTGGCCCGGCCATGCGTGCCAGGCCGGTGCGCGGTCGCTCTCCGCTCATGCGCCGGTCGCTATCCGGCCAGCTCGCGAGCAGTGCGTACGGCCTCCGCCAGGCTGTCCACGACGGGGACACCGGCTGATTCCAGACTGCCGCGGCTGTGCGACCCGCCCGTGTAGAGGACGGCCCGCGCGCCCACGTGCGCGGCGGCAAGCGCGTCGTCCACGGCGTCTCCGATGAGGACCGTACGGCCGGCCGTCACTCCCGTCCCGTCCAGGGCCGCCAAATGACGTACGAGATGTCCGGCCTTGCTGGTGTGGGAGGGCCCGGTACGCCCGTCGACGCGCAGGAAGTGCGTGTCGATCCCGTGCGCCCGGACGAGCGGCACCAGCTTGTCGTGGGGCGCGAGGGACAGCAGGGACTGCGTGAGCCCGTCCTGCTGCCAGTCCCGCAGGAGCTCGCGGGCCCCTTCGGCGAGCCCGGCGTCCTCGGCGGCCACCCAGTAGTGCCGGTGGAAGGCCTCGTCCATGACCAGCCACTCGGCGTCCGTGGGGAGCCGGCCCATGAGGCGCTCGTAGAACTTCGGCACCGGTACGACGTACAGCTCGCGGTAGCGCTCCAGCGTGATCGGCGCGAGGCCGAGCTCCGCGAAGGAGGCGTTGGTGGCGGCTATCACGGCGTCGATGTCGTGGAGCAGCGTGCCGTTCCAGTCCCAGACGATGTGCGGGGCCACGGGCGCGGGGACCGGTGCCGCCGGGCCCTCGGGCGCGACGGCCACGGGCGCCGGCACCGCGAGCGCGGGGCCCTCGGGCGTCGGGACCACCAGCGGGGTGCCCTCGGGTGCCGGGTTCTCGGGTGCCGGGTTCTCGGGTGCCGCACTCACTTCAGCAGCCCCGGAATCTCCTGGACCCCGAACCACAGCAGCTCGTGGTCCTCGGCTCCGTCGACGGTGAAGCGCGCGTCCTCGTCGCCCCCGTCCGCGGCCGGGACGGCCGCCACGGCGGCGCTCACGTCCTCCAGGGCCTCTTCGGCGTCCACGTGCACCGCGGCCGCCACGGAGAGCCGTACGGCCCCGGCGAGGGCCACCTGGCCGAGCGTGGCCTCGTCGACGCCGGGGGTGGCGGTTGCGGCCTTGTCGTCCACGTCGAGGGCCACCACGACCCGCTTGCGGGGCGCGGCCCCGTCCTCGGCGATCATCCGCAGCGAGGCGGCGGCGGCCCTGGTCAGGGCGGCGTACTCCAGCTCCTCGATGTCGTCCGAGACGTACCACTCGCGCAGTCCGGGCGTGACGGCGTACGCCCGCAGCGGAGCCGGGCCCAGCTCACCCGCCTGGTGCGCCTCGGCGAGCCCGGGCAGGGTCAGGGGGACGTACACGCGCATGGCCGGCTGCTTTCGATAGTCGGAAACGCCCCCAGGATACGACCGCGACCCGCCTCTTCCCCTACCTGCTGCCCCATCGCCCACGCCGTCCAGGGACCCCGTGGCTTCCGCGCACGGCACCGAGAACCGCCCGGGCCGTCCGAGGCCCGCACCGGGTGGGGCCCGGGTTCCGGCTCCGCCCGGACCTGAGGCCGGGGCCAGGTTCCGGCTCCGCCCGGACGCGGGGGCCGGGCCCCGGTCCGGACTCCGTCCGTGACGGCCCGCGTCCCCCTTCGGGGTGCCGCCGTAGGGCCCGGCGGCGTCCACTTCGCTCCCGGCGGGATCCGGGGCGGGGCCCGGGGCGGCCGGGGACCGACCCGGATAGGTGAAGGCGGGCCGGGCGCGGGGCGCCCCGCGGCGCCGTTGCGGAGCGTGTTCGCAGCCCCGTAGAAGTCCCTACGAAGTTACCGCCCGGTACCGATCCGGGCGGCCCGAACCCAGGGACGGCCGCGATGCCCACCAGCACCCCCCACACCACCGAGAGCACCACCGGAAGCACCACCGAGCCCACGAGCCCCGAACCCACCGGGCCCGGGCCCGCCCGGCGCCTCGCGCCCACCGGGAGCGCGAGCGGAAGCCTCCGCACGGTCGGCAGCGCCGGTGCCGGCACCGGCCCCGGCCGCGGCTCCGCGAGGCCGGCGAGCACCGGCCCCGGCACCGCGAGGCCCGGCCGCCGCCACGACCGGCGCCGGCCGCCCACCGCCGTCCACCGCGGCAGCGGCCCGCACCACTGGTTCGCCGAACGGCTGCTCGCCGTCCTCAGCGGACGCCGCCCCGTGCACTCTCTGATCGGCCACACCATCGGGCCGGCCTACGACCAGCTGATCACCCTCGCCCCCGCCGACCCCCCGCACGAGCGCCCGTACGACGCCCGCCGGCTCAGCCCCGTCCTCCACGGATGCGGCCGCTTCACCCCCGGCCCGGGGGTCATCGAGGCCTTCGCCCGCATCGCGACGGGCGACCGCCTCACCGCGCTGGCCTTCCGGCTGGAACAGGGCCCCGACCTGCGCTGGCGCTGCGCCGCCGTGGAACTCCACGGCCCCCGCCCATGACCCCGGCCGCGGGCCCGCGCGCCCGCCCGCGAACGCCGCCGGGGCCGGACCCCACGCACAGCGTGGTGTCCGGCCCCGGCGGTGATCCCGCGAACGTCGCGGGTTACTTCTTGCGGCGACGGCCGCCCGTGGCCTTCGCGGCCTTACGGCGCTCCGCGCGCGTCATGCCGTCGGAGTCGTCACCGGAATCCGCGTCGAAGTCGCCCTCGACGACGCCGCCCTCACCGTCGACCGTGGGCGCGGAGAAGTGCAGCCGGTCCGGGCGCTGCGGGGCGTCCAGACCCTTCGCCCGGATCTCCGGCTTGGTCAGCGACGGACCGGAGTCCGAGACCAGGACCTCCTCGACCTGCTGCTCGACCTGGACCTCCAGGTTGAACAGGTAGCCGACGGACTCCTCCTTGATGCCCTCCTGCATGGCGTTGAACATGTCGAAGCCCTCGCGCTGGTACTCGACCAGCGGGTCCTTCTGGGCCATCGCCCGCAGGCCGATGCCCTCCTGCAGGTAGTCCATCTCGTACAGGTGCTCGCGCCACTTGCGGTCCAGCACCGACAGCACCACGCGCCGCTCCAGCTCGCGCATGATCTCGGAGCCGAGCGTCGCCTCGCGGGCCTCGTACTGCTCGTGGATGTCGTCCTTGACGGACTCCGCGATGAACTCGGCGGTGATGCCCGCGCGGTCGCCCGCGGCATCCTCCAGCTCCTCCACCGTGACCTTGATCGGGTAGAGCTGCCGGAAGGCGTTCCACAGCCGGTCCAGGTCCCACTCCTCCGCGAACCCCTCGACCGTCTCGGCCGTGATGTACGCGTCGATGGTGTCGTCCATCATGTGCCGGATCTGCTCCTGGAGGTCTTCGCCCTCCAGCACCCGGCGGCGCTCCTTGTAGATGACGGTGCGCTGGTTGTTCAGCACCTCGTCGTACTTCAGGACGTTCTTGCGCGTCTCGAAGTTCTGGGTCTCGACCTGCGACTGGGCCGAAGCGATGGCCCGCGTGACCATCTTGTTCTCGATCGGCACGTCGTCCGGCACGTTCGCCATCGACATGACGCGCTCGACCATCTGCGCCTTGAACAGCCGCATCAGGTCGTCGCCGAGCGACAGGTAGAAACGGGACTCGCCCGGGTCGCCCTGTCGGCCGGAGCGGCCGCGCAGCTGGTTGTCGATACGGCGCGACTCGTGGCGCTCGGTACCCAGCACGTACAGCCCGCCGAGGTCCTTGACCTCCTCGAACTCCGCCTTCACGGCCGCCTCGGCCCGCGTGAGCGCCTCGGGAAGGGCGTGCGCCCACTCCTCGATGTGCTCCTCCGGGTCCAGGCCGCGCTGGCGCAGCTCGGCCTCGGCGAGGTCGTCCGGGTTGCCGCCGAGCTTGATGTCGGTACCGCGGCCGGCCATGTTCGTGGCGACCGTGACGGCGCCGCGGCGGCCCGCCTGGGCGACGATCGTGGCCTCACGGTCGTGCTGCTTCGCGTTCAGCACCTCGTGCGGGATGCCGCGCTTGGAGAGCTGCTGCGAGAGGTACTCGGACTTCTCGACCGACGTCGTACCGACGAGGATCGGCTGGCCCTTCTCGTGCTTCTCCGCGATGTCGTCGACGACGGCGGCGAACTTCGCGACCTCGGTGCGGTAGATCAGGTCCGCCTGGTCCTTGCGGACCATGTCGCGGTTGGTCGGGATCGGGACGACACCGAGCTTGTAGATCTGGTGGAACTCGGCGGCCTCGGTCATGGCCGTACCGGTCATGCCCGACAGCTTCGAGTACAGGCGGAAGAAGTTCTGGAGGGTGATCGTGGCAAGGGTCTGGTTCTCGTCCTTGATGTCCACCCCTTCCTTCGCCTCGATCGCCTGGTGCATGCCCTCGTTGTAGCGGCGGCCGGCGAGGATGCGGCCGGTGTGCTCGTCGACGATCATGACTTCGCCGTCGATGACGACGTAGTCCTTGTCGTTCTTGAAGAGCTCCTTGGCCTTGATGGCGTTGTTGAGGTAACCGACGAGCGGGGTGTTCACCGACTCGTAGAGGTTCTCGATGCCGAGCCAGTCCTCGACCTTCGCGACACCGGTCTCGTGGATGGCGACGGTGCGCTTCTTCTCGTCGACCTCGTAGTCGCCGGTCTCCTCGATGCCCTTGAGGGGCTGACCGGGCTCGCCCTTGGTCAGGCGCGTGACCAGCTTCGCGAAGTCGGCGTACCACTTGGTGGCCTGGTCGGCCGGGCCCGAGATGATCAGCGGGGTGCGGGCCTCGTCGACGAGGATCGAGTCGACCTCGTCGACCACGGCGAAGTTGTGGCCGCGCTGGACGAGCTCGTCCTGCGACCACGCCATGTTGTCGCGGAGGTAGTCGAAGCCGAACTCGTTGTTCGTGCCGTACGTGATGTCGGCGGCGTACTGCTCACGGCGCTGCGCCGGAGACATGTTCGCCAGGATGCACCCGACCTCAAGGCCGAGGAACTTGTGCACCCGGCCCATCATCTCGGAGTCGCGCTCGGCGAGGTAGTCGTTCACCGTGATCAGGTGGACGCCCTTGCCGGACAGCGCGTTCAGGTACGCGGGCAGCGTGCCGACGAGGGTCTTGCCCTCACCGGTCTTCATCTCGGCGACGTAGCCGAGGTGCAGGGCGGCGCCGCCCATCATCTGGACGTCGTAGTGACGCTGGCCGAGGACGCGCTTCGCGGCCTCGCGGACCGTCGCGAAGGCCTCGGGCAGCAGGTCGTCCAGGGTCTCGCCGTCCTGGAAGCGCTGCTTGTACTCGTCCGTGAGCGCACGCAAGTCGGCGTCGGAGAGGTTGACGAAGTCCTCTTCGATGGAGTTGACCTGGTCCGCGATGCGGTGCAGTTTTTTGAGGATCTTGCCTTCGCCTGCACGCATGAGCTTGTTGAAGACGGACACCGAGGTTTGTCTCCTTGCCGGTCGGGCCTGGCACTGTTTTCGTGCACGGGCACGGAGGGTGGGCCCCACCGCAACGGCCATCGTAAGCGAGGACGCGGTCGCGTCGGGAGGTCCGCACTGCCGCGGGGCTGGACTGCCCGGAAATGAGAACGTGCGAGGGGCACCGAAGGTGCCGGTATGGGCGGTCCCTCTTCCGGAAATCGCTTCGCCGTCACCGTCCTCCCACAGCAGAATCCATCCATGGAGCCGACCACGCTGACCACCGAGCGCCTCGTCCTGCGCCCCCACGTCCCCTCGGACACCGGCGAGGTGTACGCGGCCTGCCAGGACCCGGCGATCCAGCGCTGGATCCCCGTACCCGTCCCGTACGGTCGCGCGGACGCCGAGTCCTACGTGGCCAAGGTCCCGACGGGGTGGCGCGAGGACTCCGAGTACGCATTCGCGGTCCGCCTCGGCGCCGACGGCCCGCTGGTCGCCACCATCGGAGTCATGCAGCGCGGCCCGAGCGCGCACGAGGTCGGCTTCTGGACCGCCCCGGAACACCGACGCCGCGGCTACCTGGCCGAGGCCCTGCCCGTCGTGGCCCGCTGGGCCTTCACCGAGGCCGGCTGCGTGCGGCTGATCTGGCGCGCCGGCGTCGGCAACGACGCCTCCCTCGCGGTGGCGGAGAAGGCCGGCTTCGTCATCGAGGGCGTCCAGCGCGCGGGCATCGAAATCCGCGAGACCCTGCGGGACTGCTGGACCGGCGCCCTGCTCCCCTCGGACCTGGAGCTGCCCTCCCGCCTCCCGTACCTCCCCTCGCCTGTCAGTGCCACTGTCAGTGCCACGCCCTAGGGTTCCGCCATGACGCCCTCGCCCTCGCCCACCCTGTCCCTGTCCGCCGACGAGGCCCGCCGCATAGCGCTGCGCGCACAGGGCTTCCTGGGCGCTCCGGACCGGCGCGGCGGCGTACGCGGCGTCCTGCGCCACCTGGGCGCCGTCCAGCTCGACACCATCTCCGTCCTGGCCCGCTCCCACGAACTCGTCCCGTACGCGCGCCTCGGCGCGGTCGGGCGCTCCGCCGTCGAAGCCTCGTACTGGTCGGAGAACCACGCCTTCGAGTACTGGTCGCACGCGGCCTGCATCCTGCCGATGGAGGAGTGGCCGCACTTCGCCTTCCGCCGCCGGTCCCGCAAGGCCCGCGGCCACCGCTGGCACGTCCTGGCCGACAAGGACCGCTCCACGAAGACGGTCCTGGACCGCCTCACGGCCGAGGGCCCCCTGACCTCCACCGAACTGGGCGGCGCCAAGAACGGCGGCGAATGGTTCGAATGGTCCGAGACGAAGATCGCGGTCGAGTGGCTCCTCGACATCGGCGAGGTCGTCTGCACCGAGCGCCGCGGCTGGAAGCGGGTCTACGACCTCCCCGAGCGGGCCGTCCCCGAAGCGCTGCTCCACGACGACTTGGACGACCGCGAGTGCAAGCGCCGCCTTGTGGCCCTCGCCGGGCAGTCCCTGGGCGTGGGCACCCGCTCCGACATCGCGGACTACCACCGCCTGAAGAACCAGGACTTCGACGAGGTGGTCGAGGACGCGGGCCTGGTCCCGGTGGAAGTGGAAGGCTGGGGAAAGCCGGCCTGGGCGGACCCCTCGGCCCTGTCCGCCCTCCCCCGGGGCCGCCACCGCACGACCCTGCTCTCCCCGTTCGACTCCCTGGTCTGGGAACGCCCGCGCACGGAGCGGATCTTCGGCTTCACCCACCGCCTGGAGGCGTACGTCCCCAAGCCCCAGCGGATCCACGGCTACTTCGCGATGCCCCTGCTGGCCGGAGGCCGCCTCCAGGGCCGCGTGGACCCGGCCCGCGAGGGCACCACCCTGGTGGCCCGCCAACTCTCCCTGACCACCCCGAAGGCAGCCCGCCCCATGGCCGAAGCCCTCCGCGAAGCCGCCACCTGGGTCGGCTGCGACACGATCCGCATCGACCGCGCGACCTCTCCTGCGGAAGCGGAAGCAGTCACAGCGGAACTGTCCACCTTCTAAACCCCCGACTCCGCCAGTCCCTTTCACCCGAGCCCCGGGCTCTTCAGCCGTCCGGCGTTTGAGGACCGGGGTCGGGGGCGGAGCCGAGGCCGGGGCCGCCCCCTACCGAATCTCGAGGATCTTCTCCCGCATCGCGTACACCACCGCCTCCATCCTGGAGTGCAACTGCAGCTTCTCCAGAATGTTCCGCACATGGTTCTTCACGGTGTTCTCGGAGATGAACAACTCCTTCGCGATATCGCGGTTGTTCATCCCGGTGGCCACCAGCTTCAGGACCTCGAGCTCCCGATCCGTCAGCCGCGGCGCCGGCACCAACCGCCGCTCGTCCGTCCGCTGGATCATCGACTTGAATTCCGTCAGCAGCTTCGACGCCATCGACGGACTGATCTGCGACTGCCCGTCCGCCACCGCCCGGATCGCCGTGGCGACCTCGTCCGTGGAGATCTCCTTCAGCAGGTACCCGGTGGCCCCCGCCTTGATCGCGTCGTAGAGGTCCGCCTCCTCGTCGCTGATCGTCAGCATGATGATCTTCGCGGAGGGCGCCACCTCCTTGATCGAGGTGCACGCCTCGATCCCGCCGCGCCGCGGCATCCGCACATCCATCAGCACGATGTCGGGCAGCAGATCCGCCGCCTTGTCCACGGCCTCCGCCCCGTCACCCGCCTCGCCGACGACCTGGATGTCCTCCTCCTGCGCGAGGACGATCTCCAGCCCGCGCCGGAACAGCGCATGGTCGTCGACCACGAGCACCCGGATCGGCTCTGCCACCCGATCCTCCTCACGGCAGCCCGCACCGTTGTCATCGCGCACCGGCCCGAAGCTGTCGGCCATCGTTCCTCCCCCTGCACCACGGTGCTGAGCTGCTGGGTCAATCCGACGAGAGCGGCCGCCGGCTGACTGCCCGACATGATTCCATGCCCGAGTAACCGAACGGAGGCCGACGGTTACCGGCCGACCCATACAAGCCACCGTTTCGCAGCCGTCACCTCACACGAGTGCCCCCGCGCCCGCCTGGGCGAACGCGGGGGCACCACACCGGCACCGCACGAACATCCGGATTCAGCCCGGAATCAGTCCGGATCCAGTCCGGAATCAGTCCGGATCAGTCCGGAATCAGCGGCTCAGCCTCCGAGCGCGCCACCCGCTCCCGCGCCGTCGAGCCCGCCTGAGCTGGAGGCGGCGTCAGAGGCATTGAGGTGGATCACGCCGTAGTCGTAACCGTGGCGCCGGTAGACGACGCTCGGCATCTTGGTGTCGGAATCGACGAACAGATAGAAGTCGTGACCGACCAGTTCCATCTCGTACAGGGCCTGGTCGAGCGACATGGGTGCGGCCGAGTGGGTCTTCTCGCGAACGATGAGCGGGCCTTCGCCCTGCACTTCCAGCGATCCGATCCGCATGGTCGGAACCGCGTCCGCCTTCTCGCCGTTGACGGGCTCACCGTTGCCGTTGAGGGTTGCGGCGTCCGGCACCACGTCGGCGACCTCCGCCGCCGAGATGCGGCCCGCTCCACGGCGGGTGTAGCGCTTGTCGTGCTGCTTGCGCAGCCGGGCCTCCAGCTTGTCCTGAGCGAGGTCGAGCGCCGCATACGGGTCGGCGGCGGCGGCTTCGGCGCGAATCACCGGGCCCCGCGAACGCAGGGTGATCTCCACGCGGTCGGAACGGTCGGCCTGGCGCGGGTTGTGCTCCTTGGACACCTCGACGTCCAAGCTGATCACCTTGGCGTCGAGCTTCTGGATCCGCTCCGGATTCAGCTTCTCGGCCACGTGCTTGCGGAACCGGTCGGGCACCTCGGTCTTACGGCCCTTGACGACGATGTCCACGCAGAACTCCGTTCCCGGATAGCTCCGCCTCAGGGGCGAAGCGTCTCCCTTTCGCACCAGACCCCGGTGAACACCGGAGCCTCGGACTTGGCGACTTCCACCTCCTCCTCCCCCATCGGCAAGATCTACACCCCACCGACTTCGGAGTCGAGGGACAACCTCTGACACGAAGTTTCAGAAACGTACAGACGCTCGAAACGTGCGCTCCGATGCGTGGGGCCCAAGGTTCGCCAATTCCTTACAACCGAACATATCCCTCTATGCCGGTTGTCGGCACCCGCTACCGGAACGTACCTCCGTTCAGGTGGCCGTTCCCTCTTACTACCTGCAACGATGCGCCTTCCCTTCCAGTTCCAAATCTATTCACACGTTTTTGGTCTGTCCGAGTTGCAACCCGGCCGGGACGCACGAAGGAGTCCGCCGGCGCCGCCACCACGGCGGCCACCAGAGGCACAAACCCAGTCGCCCCCTCAGCCGCCCCGCCCGGCGCCCC
Source organism: Streptomyces sp. NPDC058289 (assembly GCF_042880975.1). Classification (NCBI taxonomy): domain Bacteria; kingdom Bacillati; phylum Actinomycetota; class Actinomycetes; order Kitasatosporales; family Streptomycetaceae; genus Streptomyces; species Streptomyces sp. NPDC058289. The sequence continues at coordinate 12,340 of NZ_JBHVYI010000108.1, read as the reverse complement.
GATGCCGGCCGCGCGCAGCGCCCGCGCCGCCTCCACCAGGGTGGATCCGGTGGTGACGAGGTCGTCCACGATGACGATCCGGGCCGCCCACGCCGTCACCCGGCCGGCGCCGGGCCGCGCCTCCAGGGCCCCCGCGAGGTTCTCCCGGCGCTGTACCGCCCCCAGGCCCGCCTGGTCGGCCACCGCCCGCCGCAGCCGCAGTACGGGCGTCACGCGCGCGGGCACGCCCTCCCGCCGCAGCCGCGCCGAGGCGGCCAGCGCGATCCTGCGCGCCGGATCGTGCCCGCGCGCCCGCACCCGGTGCCGCGCGGAGGGCACGGGAACCAGTGCCACACCCCCTGCCCCGGCCCCGCCCGCCCCACCCGCGCGGACCGCAGCTGCCAGGGCCGCGCCGAGGACGGCGGCCAGCGGCAGCGCGCCGCGCTCCTTGTGGGCCAGTACGACGGCCCGTACGGCCTCCCGGTACGCGGTGGCCGCATGGACCACGGGCAGCCCCGCCGGGCACGGAGACGGCCGTACCGGGCCCGCCCCGGCCCCACTGAGCGCCGACCGGCAGGCTCCGCACAGCACCGCGCGCCCGGCGCCGCAGCCGGCGCACCCGACCGGCAGCACGAGCCCGGCGAGCTCACCGGCCAGCACCCGCCACCACTCCCGCATGACGTCCACCCTGCCGGGCGCGGGCAGCACTCCACCACCCCTGTGGACAACCACGGACAACGCAGCTCACCGCGGTCCGGGACCCGGCCGGCCCCGACCGGTCCGCCCTCAGGCAGCCCTGAGCCGGCCGTCAGCCCGGGTAGACCGGAGCCTGCCCGCCGGCCACCACCGTGCGCCACTGCGCCCCCGGCGGCAGCCACACGATGCCGTCCTCCAGCGACTCGGCGACCACCGGCTTCTTCTCGTCCTCGCTCGCGGCCACCGCCACAAGCCCGGTGGCCCCGGGGAGCCCCGCCCCGACCATCGAGCCGTCGGCCAGCAGGTAGCGGGCCTGTACGACCATGCCGCTCTCCCGGCCCACCACCAGCAGCCGGCCCCGCGGCGCCCAGCTCATCGCCGCCACATCCGCCAGTTGCGGACCGATCGGGCGCAGCTCGCGCACCGAGACCGCGGAGACGTCGCCCTTCACGTCGGGCCGCTCGACCCGCCCGATGTACAGGTACTTGCGGCTCTCCCGCTGCACCAGCAGCGCGATCCGCACCCCGTCGGGGGAGATCTTCACCCCCGTGATCCGCCCGCCGGCCAGCCCGGACACCTCGACCCGTTCGGGGGTCCCGGTGCCGCCGGGCAGCCGCCACAGCGTCGGGTCCTGCGGGTCGGGGTCGGCGACCCACAGATCGCCCGCCGCGTCCCACGTCGGCGTGGCGAGCCCGTACGGCTTGGCCCCCTTGCCGGTCAGCAGCGATGGCGGCATCGCTCCGGCGGTGGTCAGGTTGACCACGTGGAGCCCGTGCCCGTCCTCGGAGACGACCGCGGCACGCTTCTCGTCGTAGGACACGGCGGCGGAGCCCACCTTGAAGGCCGGGTTCCCGGACAGCGGCCCGGGGACCGGTGTCGGCGGGGCCTGCTCCTCACGGTTGGGGTCCAGGTTCAACCGCTGCAGCCGGTTCTCGGCGTCCACGTAGTACTGGTGGCCGGGCGAGGGAGGCCGGTTGGCGAGCACGGCCGCGTCCGGCTCGGGCACCTGGCAGCGCGGGGTTCCGTCGGAGCGCAGGACGTCGACCCGGTCGACCCGGGAACCCGTCAGGTCCTTGACGGTGTAGAGGAGTTGGGTCGCCATCCGCTGACACTGCGGCTCGTCGACATCGTCCGCGTTCTTGTTCAGGGGCACGCGCAGCGTGTTCTGACTGTCGATCGAAAGGGACTTGGTGCCATCGCGCAGTTTCGTACCGGTCGGGAAACTGGAAGTGACCACCGGTCCGAGCCACTTGGAGGGGCCGTCCAGCAGCGAGGTGACGGTCTGCGTGGTGGGGTCCATCCGGGAGTCGGGGTCGCTGCGCTGGCGCACGTAGACGGGGTCGGCGACGAGCGTGGAGCCCGCGAAGTAGTACTTGTTGACCGGCCGGTAGATGCGCTGGAAGTCGGACTCGCTCAGGACCAGGCTGCTGGGCGGGGTCGCGATCCGCCACTGGTTGTCCTTCTGCGTGAGCTGCAGGAACTCCTCGTAGCGCCCGTCACCGGTCTCCGGCTGGTACGCGCTGCGCTCGTCCACCGTGGCCAGCATCTTGCCCGCGATCTTGAACCGGGGCGCCGCCGGATCCTTCTCGCCCTGTACGGAGAACCGGTCGAGGCCGGCGGAGAGCACGGTGACCGCCGCTCCGGGCTTCCAGTTCTTCGCCGCTTCGTCGGTGAGGTACTTGCGGGCGGTCTGGAGCTGCGGATCATCGCTGGTCATGGCCTCCAGGAAGCCGTCGACGATCTCCTGCGGACTGGCCTTGTCGGCCGGCGGCACGCCGAACACGCGGACCTGCGAGTCGACGCCCTGGGAGGCCTCCACGGGACGGACCTCGCCGTGGTCGGGCATGGAGGCACAGCCGGCGAGCAGCAGCCCGGCCGCACCGAAGGCGCAGGCCCTGAGAACGCCGCGGGCGCTCGGCGCGAGGCGGCGCGACCGGCCCGGCTCAGCGCCCATGCGATCCACCCGCTCCGCCTGATCCACCCGCTCCGCCGGTCCCGCCGGTTCCGCCCGCTCCACCGCTGCCACCCTCTCGGTCGGTTGCTCCCGCCGTCCCGCCGGACCGCGTGCTCGCCGCCCCGCTCCCGGAACCGTGTCCCTGCTCCGTCGGCCCCGGCCGGGTCACGACCCGCGCCCCGTTGCCCGGCAGTGCCGTCGGGTCGGCCGGTACCGGCACCGCACCCGCGACGGGCGACCTGGGCGGCATCGGCGACCGGTCGCCGCGCCCCGCCTGCTGCGCCTGCTGCGCCCGCTGCCCGGCGGCCGCGGAGCCCTCCGCGGCCGCCCTGGCCCGGTTGGCCCGGGAGTCCTCGGGCTCCAGCGGGATCGGCGATCCGCGCAGCGGCTCGTCGGCGGTGCGCGGCAGGGTCAGCCGGAACTGCGAGCCGCCGCCGGGCTCGCCCCACGCCTGGAGCCACCCTCCGTGCAGCCGGGCGTCCTCGACGGCGATGGACAGGCCGAGGCCGGTACCGCCGGTCGTGCGCGCCCGCGCCGGGTCGGCGCGCCAGAAGCGGTTGAAGACGCGGGTGGCCTCGCCGGGCTTGAGCCCGACTCCGTAGTCCCGTACGGCCACGGCGACGGCCCCGCCCGCCGAGGCGAGCCGGACGACCACGTCGCGGCCCTCGCCGTGCTCGACGGCGTTGACCACGAGATTGCGCAGGACCCGCTCCACGCGCCGGGCGTCGGCCTCGGCTATCACCGGCTGGGTGTCCCCGAGGACGCGGATCCGGGTGTTCTTGTGCTCGGCGAGCGGCTCGGCCGCGTCGATGACCCGGCGCACCACGGCCCGCAGGTCGATCGGCTCCGCCTCCAGGGCGGCGGCGCCCGCGTCGAACCGGCTGATCTCCAGCAGGTCGGCCAGGAGCGACTCGAAGCGGTCGAGCTGCCCGGCGAGGAGCTCGGCGGAGCGCGCGGTGATGGGGTCGAAGTCGGCGCGGGCGTCGTGGATGACGTCCGCCGCCATGCGTACCGTCGTGAGCGGGGTGCGCAGCTCGTGGGAGACGTCCGAGACGAAGCGGCGCTGCAGCCGGGAGAGGTCCTCCAGCTGCTGGATCTTGTTCTGGAGGTTCTGGGCCATCTTGTTGAAGGCCTCGCCCAGACGGGCGATGTCGTCCTCGCCGGTGACCTTCATCCGCTCCTGGAGCCGCCCCGCCGAAAGCCGCTCGGCGATCCCCGCGGCCATCCGGACGGGGGTGACGACCTGGCGCACGACCAGCCAGGCGATCCCGCCGAGCAGCACCACGACGAAGAGCCCTGCGGTGGCGATGGTGACCTTGACCAGGTTGAGGGACTCCTCCTCCTGGGTGAGCGGGAAGAGGTAGTACAGGTCGTACGGGTCGCCGTTGATGTCGGTGAGCCGCTTGCCGATGACGAGCGCGGGCTCGGGCAGCTTGTCCCCGGCGTCGGTGTAGCGGATCTGCGAGAAGGTCTTGAAGGCGCCGGTCGCGTGGTTGACGTTGCGGCGCAGCCCCAGCGGGACGCTCGCGGTCGGGTCCACGTTGCCCGAGGCGCGGGCTCCGCGGACGCCGAGGGCGCCCCGACCGGCCGGCTGGTCCTCGCCGGTTCCGGTGCCGGCGCCCAGCGCCGCCACCTCGAAGGCACTCTGCCCGCCACTGGCGAGCTGTTTGACCAGGGAGTTCATCCAGGTACTGGCGTCGCGGCCGACCTTGTTGTCGGAGGCGTCGGGCCCGTCCGCCGTATAGGGCGTGTTGGCCTTCTCCTGTGCGACCGCGAAGCCGCCCGCGGCCTGGCTCTGCGCGGCCTCCTCCTTGGCGTCGAGGAGGCCCTTGCTGACCTGTGCGATGACCACGAACCCGAGGGCGAGGACCACGGCGAGGGAGATCAGCAGGGTGGCGGCGACCACCCGGAGCTGGATGTTGCGCCGCCAGAGCCGGACAGCCGGAAGCAGCGGCCGGCGCACGAGGCGTACGAACAGCCGCAGCACGGGGCCGCCGGGCGCTCCCTCATGGAGCAGCCGGCCGCCCCGCAGCGCTCCCCAGCGGGAGCGGCCACGGGGCTTGCCGGGTGTCATGTCAGCTCGGTCCGGCCTTGTAGCCGACCCCGCGCACGGTCACGACGATCTCGGGGCGCTCCGGGTCCTTCTCGACCTTGGAGCGCAGTCGCTGTACGTGCACGTTGACCAGGCGGGTGTCGGCCGCGTGGCGGTAGCCCCAGACCTGTTCGAGCAGCACCTCGCGGGTGAAGACCTGCCAGGGCTTGCGGGCGAGCGCGACCAGCAGGTCGAACTCCAGCGGGGTCAGGGCGATCGAGGCGCCTTCCCGCTTGACCGAGTGCCCGGCCACGTCGATGACCAGGTCACCGATGGTCAGCTGCTCGGGCGCGGGCTCCTCCGAACGGCGCAGACGGGCCCGGATGCGGGCCACCAGCTCCTTCGGCTTGAACGGCTTGACGATGTAGTCGTCGGCCCCGGACTCCAGGCCCACGACCACGTCCACGGTGTCGCTCTTGGCGGTGAGCATGACGATCGGTACGCCCGACTCGGCGCGGATCAGCCTGCACACCTCTATGCCGTCCCTACCGGGCAGCATGAGGTCGAGCAGCACGAGATCCGGCTTCGCCTCCCGGAAGGCAGCCAGTGCCTTGTCACCGTCCGCTACGAACGACGGCTCAAAACCTTCTCCACGCAGCACAATGCCGAGCATCTCGGCCAGCGCGGTGTCGTCGTCGACGACAAGGACGCGTCCCTTCATGGTTGACATCATCCCATTAGCTAATCGTTACCCGGCGGTGAGCTGTCCCACAGCCAAAGGGGCTGGAAATCGCCCCTCGGACCTGCGTGGAGATCAGGGCGCCCAGTGTGCCCCGGATCCGGCCGTCACACGAAGGCAGGTACGTCCCGGGATCCAGGAGACCCCTGGTCCGTTCGGGACGTCTGGTCCGTTCGAGGTTGTCACATGGCACGATGGCAGCCGGACCAAGCGCCCCGCACCCCGCAGTGCACGTGAAGGAGCGACGATGAACGACTCTCCGGGCTGGGCTACGCCCGGATCCTCCCCGTCCGACGGTGAGGGCTCCCACGGTACGCAGCCGCCCGCGGGCGGTTCCGGCGGCGATTCCAAGTGGTCCGCCGAGCAGCCGCCCCCCGGCCAGTGGTCGAGCCCGACCCCGGGCCAGACCCCGCCCAACCCGCAGCAGCAGCCGCCCGCGGCCCCGCAGCCGGGCGCGGGCTGGGGTACGAACGGCAACGGCAACCCCGGCGGCTGGGGCGGCCAGCCCCAGGCGGTGAAGCCCGGCGTGATCCCGCTGCGCCCGCTCGGGGTCGGCGAGATCCTCGACGGGGCCGTGACCACCATGCGCAAGCACTGGCGCGCGGTACTGCCCATCACCCTGGTCGTGGCCGTCGTCGTGCAGCTGGCGAGCGTGCTCATGCAGAAGTACGCGTTCGGTGACGTCGTACTGGACCAGTCGAGCGACGCACCCCTGGACGAGCAGATCGACGCCCTCGGCTCCTTCGTGGGCATGTCCGCGGCGGACGGGTTCATCCAGCTCGTCGGAGCCATCGTGGCCACCGCGATGCTCACCATGATCTTCAGCCGTGCCGTGCTCGGCCACGGCTCCTCCATCGGCACCGCCTGGCGCGAGGCCCGCCCGCAGCTGGCCCGGCTGTTCGGCCTGACCCTCCTCCTGGGCCTCGGCTCGGCCCTCCTCTTCGCCGTACTGGTCCTGCCCGGCGCCCTCGCCGGACAGGCCGCCCTCGCCGCCCTCGGCGGTCTCGTCGCCCTCGGCCTGATCCTCTGGCTCTGGATCAGGTTCTCCCTGGCCTCGCCCGCCCTGATGCTGGAGAAGGCGACGGTGCGCAAGTCCCTCGTCCGCTCCTCGAAGCTGGTCAAGGGCTCCTGGTGGCGGATCTTCGGCATCACCGTGCTCACGGGCATCATCACGACCTTCGTCGCGGGCCTGATCGTCCTCCCCCTCACCCTCCTGGGCGGCCTGGTCTTCGGCGGCGGCTTCGAAGGCATGGCCGACGGCACCGGAACCACGAGCTGGGGCTACCTGATCGTGGCGGCCATCGGCGGGGTCATCGCACTGGCGATCACCATGCCGATCCAGTCGGGCGTCACGGTCCTCCTCTACGTCGACCAGCGCATCCGCCGCGAGGCCCTCGACCTGGAACTGGCCCGGGCGGCGGGCATCGAGAACTACGGCACGACCACGCCGCCGACCGGAGGCTGACGCGGGAATGAGGAGCACGGGGGGCCTGCTCACACCACCACCCACCCCACCCATCACCATCGGCCGTGAGGCCGCCCGCGAGGCGGCCCGCAAGGAGCTGTCCGAGCCCGCGTACCACCAGAACGACCCGGGGCTGTTCGAAAGGGCCCTGAACCGCTTCTGGGAGTGGGTCGGGGACCTCTTCGACCGCGCCTCCGGCGCGACCCCGGGCGGGGCCCTCGGCCTGCTGGCCGTCGCCGTGTTCGCGCTCCTCGTCATCGCCGCCCTGTGGTGGCGCTTGGGCGCCCCCCGCCGTACGGCCTCCCGCGCCCCGGGCACCCTCTTCGACGACGGCATCCGCAGCGCGGCGGACCACCGCGCCACCGCCGAGGCACTGGCCGGCGAGGGCCGCTGGAGCGAAGCCGTCCAGGAGCGCATGCGCGCCGTGGTCCGCTCCCTGGAGGAGCGCACCCTCCTCGACCCCCGCCCGGGCCGCACCGCGGACGAGGCGGCGGCCGAAGCCGCCGTCTCCCTCCCGTCCCACGCCACGGCGCTGCGCACGGCGGCCCGCACCTTCGACGACGTCACGTACGGCGCCCACCCGGCCACCCCCGAGATGTACGCGACCCTCACCACCCTGGACCAGGCCCTGTCCCGCACCAAGCCCCTCCTGACGGGCCCCACCCCATGACCCACCCCACCCCGCCACCCCCCAACTCTCCCGACCCGGAGCCCCCCACCGAGGACGCCCTCCCGGCCCCGGCTCCAGTCCCCACCCCGGAGCACCCCACGACGGGCACCTCAACCCCGACCCCGGCCTCGGGCCCGGCCGCAGTCCCCGCCCCGGAGCACCCCACCCCGGGCACGGCCCCTGCCACCGGCACCTCGGGCACGGCCTCGGGCCCGGACGCAGTCCCCGCCCCGGAGCACCCCACCACGGGCACAGCGCCTGCCACCGGCACCTCAGCCCCGGCAGAGACCGCGGCCTCTGCCGGGGCCTCGGCCGCGGCCTCGGGCCACCCCACCTGGGTCACGGCCCACGGGACGGGCCACCCCACCGCGGGCGCAGCCCCCACGCCCCCCGTCCACGCGGCAGCGGGCAGCGCGGGACGCCCCACCGGGGCCACCGCACCCACCGCCGCCCCGGCCCCGGCGCCCGGCGGAGCCCTCGTCACGGCGTCCGGCGGGGCCGCCACGCGTCCCCGTACAACCGCCGGAGGCGCATCGCCCCGGGACCTCTGGACCCGTTCCCGCGGGTTCCTCGTCGCGCTCGCAGTGCTCCTCGCCGCCGGGCTGGCCCTCGCCGCCCTGAACTCCGGTGCCCGGCACGGCTACCTCGACCCCCGCTCCGCCGACCCCTTCGGCAGCCGGGCCGTGGCCGAGCTACTCAAGGACCGCGGGGTCAACACCCGAGTCGTCACCACCGCCGCGGAGGCCGCCGACGCCGCCGGCCCCGACACCACCCTGTTGGTCACCGACCCCGACCGGCTCGGGGAGACCCAGCTCCGCGACATCCGCTCGGCGATCGACCTCTCCGGCGGCCGGACCGTCCTGCTCGCCCCGAGCACCCTCAGCCTCCCCGCCCTGGCCCCCGGCACCCGCATCGACGACGGCTCCCCGGACGCGAACCTCGACCCGGGCAGCACCTGCACCCTCCCCGCCGCCACCAAGGCGGGCCGCGCCTCCACCGGCGGCGGCCACCGCTACACCACCGGCACCACCGGCAGCACCGGCACCCCCGGAGCCACCGGCTGCTACCCCAGCGCCGGCCACCCCACGCTCCTCGTCCTGCCCACCGGCATCCGCGGCGGCGACACCGTCCTCCTCGGCTCCGAGGGCATCTTCCTCAACAAGACCCTCGCCGACGAGGGCAACGCCGCCCTCGCACTCCAACTCCTCGGCTCCCGCCCGCACCTCGTCTGGTACCTGCCGTCCCTCGCCGACGGCAATCCCGACGACGCCGAAGGCAACGGCACCGGCGAGGAGCAGAACTTCCTCGACCTGATCCCCGCCGGCTGGAGCTGGGCCCTGCTCCAGCTCTTCCTCGCCGCCGCCGTCGCCGCCCTCTGGCGCGCCCGCCGCCTCGGCCCGCTCGTCACCGAACGCCTGCCCGTCCTCGTCCGCGCCTCCGAGGCCACCGAGGGCCGCGCCCGCCTGTACCGCAAGGCCGGCGCCCGCGACCGCGCGGCCACCGTGCTGCGCGCCGCCGCCCGCGAACGCCTGGCCGCACTGGTCGGCGTACCGGCCGCCCGGGCCCACGACCCGGCCTCCCTGGTCCCCGCGGTCTCGGCCCGCCTCACGGCCGGGCCCCCGCACGACCCGGACACCCTGCTCTTCGGCACGACCCCCACCACCGACGCGGCGCTCATCGCGCTCGCCGACCACCTCGACGCCCTCGAAAGAGAGGTCCGCACCTCATGACGGCCACCACGGACAGCGCCCGCTCCGCCCTGGAGGCGCTCCGCACCGAGATCGGCAAGGCCGTGGTCGGCCAGGACTCCGCCGTCACCGGTCTCGTCGTAGCCCTCCTCTGCCGCGGCCACGTCCTCCTCGAAGGCGTCCCCGGCGTCGCGAAGACCCTCCTCGTACGGGCATTGGCCGCCTCCCTCGAACTCGACACCAAGCGCGTCCAGTTCACCCCCGACCTGATGCCGAGCGACGTCACCGGCTCCCTCGTCTACGACGCCCGCACCGCGGAGTTCTCCTTCCAGAACGGCCCGGTCTTCACCAACCTGCTGCTCGCCGACGAGATCAACCGCACGCCCCCCAAGACCCAGTCCTCCCTCCTCGAAGCGATGGAGGAGCGCCAGGTCACCGTCGACGGCACGCCCCGCAAGCTCCCGGAGCCGTTCCTCGTCGCCGCCACCATGAACCCGGTCGAGTACGAGGGCACGTACCCCCTGCCCGAGGCCCAGCTCGACCGCTTCCTCCTGAAGCTCACCGTCCCCCTCCCCTCCCGCGAGGACGAGATCGGCGTACTGACCCGCCACGCGGCCGGCTTCAACCCCCGCGACCTGCACTCCGCCGGCATCCGCCCGGTCGCCGGCCCCGCCGAACTGGACGCCGCACGCAAGGCCGTCGAGGCCACCAGCGTCTCCCCGGAGATCACCGCGTACGTCGTCGACATCTGCCGCGCCACCCGCGAATCCCCCTCCCTCACCCTCGGCGTCTCCCCGCGCGGCGCCACCGCGCTGCTGGCCACCGCCCGCGCCTGGGCCTGGCTCACCGGCCGCGACTACGTCACCCCCGACGACGTGAAGGCCCTGGCCCTGCCGACCCTGCGCCACCGCGTCCAACTGCGCCCCGAGGCCGAGATGGAGGGCGTCACGGCCGACGCGGTCATCACCGCGATCCTCACCCACGTCCCCGTCCCGCGCTGATGGCGTTCACCGGACGCGCCGCCCTGCTCGCGGCCCTCGGCAGCATCCCCGTCGGTATCCTCGGTCCGAGCTGGGCGGGGATGCTGGCGGTCAACGCCCCCATCGCCCTGGCCTGCGCGATCGACTACGCCCTCGCGGCGCCGGTCCGCCCGCTCCAACTGGCCCGCTCCGGCGACACGTCGGTACGCCTCGGCGAATCCGCCGACGTCCACCTCACGATCACGAACCCCTCCCCCCGTGCGCTCCGCGCCCGGATCCGCGACGCCTGGCCCCCGAGCAGCTGGCTCCCCGGCACCGAAGTCGCCGCCTCCCGGCACACGTTGACGGTCCCGTCAGGCGAACGTCGCCGTCTCACCACCCACTTGCGGCCCACCCGCCGCGGCGACCGCCAGGCGGCCCGCGTCACGATCCGCTCCTACGGCCCGCTCGGTCTCCTGGCCCGCCAGGGCCACCACACCGTCCCCTGGACGGTCCGCGTCCTGCCGCCCTTCACGAGCCGCAAACACCTCCCCTCCCGCCTGGCCCGCCTGCGCGAACTCGACGGCCGCACCAGCGTTCTGACCCGCGGTGAGGGCACGGAGTTCGACAGCCTGCGCGACTACGTACCGGGCGACGACACCCGTTCCATCGACTGGCGGGCCACCGCCCGCCAGAACAAGGTCGCCGTCCGGACCTGGCGCCCGGAACGCGACCGCCACATCCTGATCTGCCTCGACACCGGCCGCACCGCGGCCGGCCGCGTCGGCGACGCCCCGCGCCTCGACTCGGCGATGGACGCGGCCCTGCTCCTCACCGCCCTGGCCACCCGCGCGGGCGACCGCGTGGACCTCCTGGCCCACGACCGCCGCCCCCGCGCCCAGGTCCAGGCCCGCTCGGCGGCCGACACCCTCCCCGCCTTCGTGAACGCGATGGCCACCCTCGAGCCGGAACTGGTCGAGACGGACTCCCGCACCCTGGTCTCCACCATCCTGCGCAGCGCCCCGCGCCGCTCCCTGGTGGTCCTCCTGACCAGCCTGGACGCGGCCCCCGTCGAAGAGGGCCTGCTCCCGCTCCTCCCCCGCCTCACCCAGCGCCACACGGTCCTGCTGGCATCGGTCTCCGACCCCCACGTGGCGGAGATGGCCGCGTCCCGCGGCACCCTGGAAGCCGTCTACGAAGCCGCGGCGGGCACCCAGTCCCAGTCCGCCCGCCGCCGCACGGCCGAACAGCTCACCCGCCACGGCGTCCACGTGGTCGACGCCACCCCGGACACCCTGGCCCCGGCCCTGGCCGACGCCTACCTCGCCCTGAAGGCCGCCGGCCGCCTCTGACCCGACCGTCCTCCACGGAGACGTACCGTCCCGATCTGGATACGCTGGGCGCGGCACCCACCAGGAGGACACCATGGCCGACCTCACCCCGCAGCAGATGCGCCGCATGCACGACTTCGCGGAGCAGCTCTCGGAGCTGGCCGAGCACCAGGAAGACCAGTGGAAGGTGCAGACGACCGAAGGTCAGATCTCCCTCACGATGATGAGCCCCACGGCTCCCCACGGGCTGAACGTGGTGCGGCTACGCCGTCAGATCGAGGCGCAGACACCCGAGGTCATGGCTCTCAACGACACCAACATGGGCGATCCGGTGACGGGCCTGACCAAGGTCCCCGACCTCATGGTCATCGCCGAGGAAGACACCGACGACACTGCGAAGGTGGTCAACTCGCGTGATGTCCTGATGGTGGTGGAGGTCGTCTCAAGGACGAATTCCCTCACCGACATCTGCGACAAGGTTCACGACTACCCGAAGATGGGCGTCCCGCTCTACGTCGTGGTGGACCCCCGCAAGGACAAGAAGACCGCCACGGTGCACAGCGACCCCTCGGAAGGACCCGACGGCATCCGTTACCGCAAGACGGTCCCGCACTCCTTCGGGGACACCGTCGTCGCCGGCCGCTGGACGCTCGACACGAGCAGCCTCAAGAGCTACCCCGCCGACTGGTAGGCCCCGACCAAATCCAGAGGGACCGGGCCTCGAAAGGGCCTGTAAACGCAGAAAAGCCCCGCACCGAACCCTTGAAGGGCTGGTGCGGGGCTTTCCCACAATGATTGTTCGGCGGCGTCCTACTCTCCCACAGGGT